>CAJOQU010000166.1 GCA_905236975.1 uncultured Clostridia bacterium | reverse complement strand
TTCGGGCAGAAAACGCTTGGAAACTATGTCACCAAAGAGGATGGCGGTATTGCCGCGGTAATCAACGAACAAAACGGCAATCAATTGATCGGTTCGTTCTACGGCAATCACAAGGCGGGCAACGGTCTGATCACCGGGGTAGACGGAACGCGCCCCGCCGTGAGCGATTCCTCGGGCAGTCTTCACCATATGGTACTGAATGTTTATAAAGACAAGGCAAACCTTTATGTGGATGGGGTGCTGTTATCGAGCGCCGAGATGGCGACCTATTACAGCGGTGTGATCTCCCTTGCCGCCAACAAGAACATTCTCGCAACGGTGGATAATTTGCAGATCCGCACCCTGCCGGATACGCTGCCGAATGACGGCTCGCGCTATGAAAACGATTTTTCGAATGCCGCTTCTCTTTCGGATTTCAAGTGCTATTACAGCGATGATCTTTCTTCCACGGAAGGGGTGCTGGCCGAAGAAGACTTCAGCGTGCATTGGCGTCACGAAAACGGTCGTGTGATCCGCCGCGATCAAACCGGGGAAAATTTTGATGAATCCCATTATTGCGCTATGATGACCTACACGGGGCAAACCTATGATTCCTTCCTGTTTGAGTGTGATTTCATTTTCGGCAACGCGCCGGGCAGAATGATGTTCGGCATTGGGCAAACGGAACCGGGACATTACGCCACGGCCGAAGGCGGCGGTCTTGCCATTGTGCTGGACGTGAGCGGAAACGCAACCTTGAAGGGCAAAATCGACGGACTATCCTATTCGGGCGGCGCGCCCACTACCATGCGGCGCGGCGGGCAGACCAACCACCTGAAAATTACATATTATGATGAATTCCTGACGGTGGAGATCAACGATTCCGAGGTCTTCTATATGCAGGTTCCGGGACTTGACGGTTATATTTCCCTGATGGCGACCAAGGTGCCGAACGCAGTGTTTGATAACCTTGTGATCACCGATTATCACAAGGTGCAGGTGGATCCCGATATGCAAAGCACCGTTGTTTCCATTGAATCGGTGGACGACTTGGTTTGGAACCGCAGTGAGGATAATACGAAAACGCTGGATCTGCCGAAAAGCTTGAAAATCACAACCGATAAGGATGAGCAGCTTGACTGCCGCATCAAGTGGACGAGTGCAGATTATAAAGCCAGCAAACCCGGCACCTTCCACTTCATCGGCACACCCATGATGCCCGCGGGCGGACTGCTTGTCAATCCCGACGGGGTAAAGGCAGAAACAACCGTCACCGTAACGGTGGATTATAACACCGATACCACGGTCAAATACTATATCGATTCGTTAGACGATTTCGGGAGCGAGTGGAGCAGCCGCTACGCCTCCGATCCGCGTGCGGAGGATTTGTTGGAAACACCTGTCAAAGCGCTTTATTATATGGATGAAGGCCGTTTGCGCCGGCTTGACGGCGACGGCGTGGTAGGGGATCATAATGAAATGACTTCCTTGATCTACACCGCCAGAACCTTCCGAAATTTCCAGCTTGACGTGGATTTCCGCCAAGGCGGCAACACCTGGGGGCAGGCCATGGTCGGCTTTGGGATAGAAGACCTTGCCACCTATGTGACCATGCAGGGAGGCGGTGCGCTGACCTACCTTACCATGGAAGGGAACGCCCGTTTCCGCGGCCGCATGGTGGAGGACACCAACAGCTACAGCGAGGTGCGCTCCCCCAGCAACAACACCGAATACGCCGATACATGGCGCACCGAAATGCACCATATGACCCTGCGGGTCACCAAGCTCAGGGCGGTGATGGAGATTGACGGCGTGGAGGTAATCGAGTGCAAGCTGAAATCCGGTTACACAGGCGGTTACGTTTCGCTGATGAGCAATAAGAATACCGTGATGTGGGATAATTTTTCGGTCACCGCGCTTGATTACGACGGCAATGTGATTACATTTGCGGAGGATGACGCGCTTCCCGATACCTTCAGCAACGAGGAAAAGCTGATCGGGGAGGAGGAAGACGACGGCATCCCGGTCGAAATTATCGGGGTCGCATATAAAACACGGCTTGCCGAAAAATACACGGCAGATGCAAAACCGGTGGCTGCTCTGCCCAAAACGGGCGACCGTTTTCCCCTGCGGGTGTTTATCGCAGTCGCGTTGCTTTCAGGGTTACTATCGCTTGTGGGCTTGAAACAAGTCGTGCGGGCGAAGGAAGATACAAAGGCGAAATAAGATAAATCCTATGGTGAAATGTCAGGGGGGTGAACGGCTTCAATTATCCGCCCAATTACCACTTCAAGGTTCAGTGAGTTCTTTGATGTGTGCAAAATTCAACTCACATTTACTATTACACAAGGAGAATCAGCATGAAAAAAACAGTTTTTCGCATGATGGCACTGGCGCTTATCTTGGTGATGGCTTTGTCCGTTACCGGCTGCCGCAAGACCCGAACCGCTTACAGCGTCTTTTTAAGCGACGATGTGGAGGTTGAGGGAAACGAAACCAAATCGGGCGGCAAAACCAATGAGAATGCCGAGGAAAATCAAACGACCGGCGGTAAAAACAATGAGACTGCCGGAAACAATAAAACGACCGGCGGTAAAACCGCAAGCGGCAGTACCGGCGCTTCCACCGCCAAAAAGGACAGCTCGGGCAGAACCATTGTAAAAGTGGCGATAAACTCCAACCGTCCGACCGACGTGGCGCCGCTTTTCGATGCACTTGCCAAGGCTTATCCCGATATCAAGGTACAAATCGATTATTACAGCGCAAAGGATAACGTAAGCTCACAGGAATATATTGCGGCGAAATCCTCCACCGGTCAGTTGCCCGACGTGGTGTTTGACGATATTGCCAACCTTTCCATGTATGTGGGACAGGGGCTGGTATATCCGCTGAATTCCTACCTTGCCAAGGACGCGAATTATAAGTATATTCCCGCAAATATCATGAAGGATTATACCTATGGCGGCCAGGTTTACGCGCTGCCGCATCAGGCGTATTTCACCTGCCTGACCTTAAATCTGGATATTTTGGACGCGCTGAATGTGGATGTTCCCAAGCTGGACTGGAATTTTGAGGACATGGTGGCGTTTGCCAAAAAAGTTTCCAACGATAAATACTGCTTCTGCGAACGCCTTTTCTATTTTGACTATTATGGCGCGGGCGGTTTTTCGAAGGACGCGAGCCTTTGCGGATATAATATCGAGACCCGCTCCTACAACATGGTCAATTCCTTTGCGAAAGCCATGAAGGTTTTCCAGCAACTGCGCCAGACCCCGAATGTGGAGGCTTGGAGCCTACGGAACAGCAAACTGTCGCCTTCGCCTTATGAAAGCCGCTTCGGCAGTTCGGATGAATGGGCGGCGACCAAGCTCGGGCGCACGGTGGTCATGGACTTTTCAAAGGGAACCTACTCCCGCAGCTATTATACCGAATTGCTGGCCAACTGCAATTGGACCTTCCACCCCTTCCCGCAGGAAATCAAAGGACGTATGCCGATTCATATCGACCATGCCTTTATGCTGGCAAACACCAAGGTGCCGGACGAGGCGTTTAAGGTCTTAAGCTTTTTGACCTACAGCCCGGAGGGCAACATAGCGCGGCTTAACGCATATACCGACAAGGCGAAGGGCAAGAGCAAATATAACCTGAATCTGGATTTCTACACCCCGCTCACGACCCATCCCGATGTCGTCTCCGCCTTTAAGAAGCTCTGTGCCGACGACGAGGTGCAAATGTATATGTATAACAACATTAAGAATTGTTATCGCGGCGATTTGGATAAATTCGTTCCTTCATGGGGACAGCACTGGGCGGATTCCATCAATCCCACCGCGATCAAGGTGCAGGACGGTACCAAGGACCCGGATTCGACCTGTAAGGATCTGCAAACCAAGGCGACGAAATCCTTAAAATCCTATTGGGATGATTTTGATGCGAAGCTTGCCAAGGTGCAGGCGGAGTGGAAGGCCACGCATTGACGCGGGAAAAACGTGAAACATTTAAGGGAGGAAATCTTATGAAGCCGCTTTATAAGCGCATGATGTCTATTGCCTTAGCCGCTTGTGTGGCAGGCTCCGCCCTATCGGCGTTGGCAAAAGGCGGCGGCGTTTTGGAACGAGGTGCAAGCTTTACCGGGCTTGCGGCGGAGCGCTTTTCCGATATCGGGACGATCCGTGCGGGAACCGCCCTGTCTTTCGATCAAATGGCTTTAAACGGCGGCGCGGTGGAGCAGGATTTCCTCTTTTCAACCGGGGACAGACTTACCTTCACCGTCCTGCCCGAACAGGCGGGAGAATGGCGGCTTGCGGCGGAATATATGCCGCAGGAGAATAAACCGGCGGACAGTCTGTTTTCCATTGCGCTTGGCGACGCTTCGGTTACGGGGGTTCTGCCCACGCTTCGGTGCGACGCCGAGCAGGAATACCGTCTTGACCGCGATGGGAACGAGCTTTCCGCCAATCAGGTGACGGCGAAGGAATGGACGGCCGCTTATTTCGCGGATTACACCGGCCTGAATAAAGAACCGCTTACCTTATCCCTTCACAGCGGCGATACGGTGACGGTTACCAACAGTGTTCAGGATTTTCTGATCAAAGGGTTGTATTTGGTAAAGCCGCAGGAAGCGCCTTCTTACGCCGAATACATGAAAACGGTGAGCGGCGAGAGCGTACGCAGTCAAGTCGTGATCGAGGGGGAGCGGTACGCCGTTACGACCTCCTCCTCCGTTCGCGGCGTTTCGGTCAACGATCCTGCCGTGTCCCCTTACGAAACAAAAATCAGGCGGATCAACTCCCTTTCCTCCGCGTGGTCTAAAGCCGGACAAAAAGCGGTTTGGGAATTTGAGGTGCCGGAATCGGGGCTTTACGGGATCTCCTTCCATTATTTGCAGAACGCGGGCGCGGGTATGCCGGTTTACCGCAATATGGAAATTGACGGAAAGACCCTGTTTGCGGAGATGAACGATATCCTGATCCCCCGCACCAAATCCAACACATATGAAAACTTTACCTTTGAAGTTGGCGGAAAGCCTGCGGCTGTATGGCTGGAAAAGGGAAGTCATACCCTTGCACTGTGCGCCGCAATGGGGCCGTTGGCGGGGGTATACGAAGACATTCTGGAATTGATGTCAGATGTGAACGATTTCGGCATGCACATCAATAAGCTCGCTTCCTCCTCGGTGGATCAAAACCGCACATGGGATACCGAGGCGTACTTTCCCACCGCGGTGGAAGACCTGACCGGCTTTGCGGACCGTGCGGAAGCGTTTTATGAGGAATTGTCCGCTCTTTACGAAGAAGAACCGGTTTATGCCAATGATTTGCTTTACGCGGCAAAGCTGCTGCGCGATATTGCGAAAATTCCCCGCACGATCCCCAATAAGGCGGAGGATATCAGCATGGGGGACAGCTCGGTGAGCAAGTACCTCGGCACGGTGATCGCCAAAATGGTGAACCAATCAATGGCGCTTGACCGCATTTACATAGGCGGGGATAGCCTGCCCGCGCCCGGCGTGAGCTTCTTAAAAAGAACCGTGGAAGGATTCAAGCAATTTTTCTATTCCTTCACCATGGGTTATGAAAGTGAGAAAAGCAAGGACGAATTAAAGGTGTGGATGGCAAGCTCCATTCCCTATGTGCAGGTTTTACAGCAGCTTACCGATGAAACCTATAACGCCGAAAACGGAACCGATATTGAAATATCGGTTATGACGGGGGAACAAAAGCTGATTCTTGCCAATGCCGCGGGCACCAACCCGGACGTGGTGCTGGGTGTAGGCTACGGTACGCCGTTTAATTTAAGCATCCGCGGCGCGGCAAAAAATCTATTGGACTATGATGACTTTTTAGAATTTTACGACAGCCAATATAACTTAGAGGCGCTGATTCCCATGTGCTACGGCGGCGGGATCTACGGCGCGACCGATTCGCAGGATTTCCATATCCTTTATTACCGGAAGGATATTTTGGAAACATTGGGGCTGGAGGTTCCCGATACATGGGACGATGTGAAAGCTATGATGCCCCTGCTTTTGCGGTATAACATGAACTTTTACCTGCCGCTTTCCGCATCGGGCGCCATGAAGTCCATGACGGTTACGGCGCCCTTCCTCTATCAGAACAACGCGGGTTTTTACAGTGAGGACGGTTTAAAGGTGGCCTTCGATTCGCTGAACGCTGTGAATGCTTTCACCGAAATGACCGAAATCTACAACATTTACAGTCTTAACCGCGTGGTGGCGAATTTTTACAACAGCTTCCGTTATGGCGAAATTCCGCTTGGTATCAGCAGTTTTTCCACCTATTTGCAATTGGAATTAGCGGCGCCGGAGCTTGCGGGACGTTGGGGAACGGCGCTGGTTCCGGGAGAATTGCAGGAGGACGGTTCGGTTTTGCGCTATCAGATCGCGGACGCAACCGCCTGCATGATTTTGGAAAACACAACAAAGAGCGAGGAAGCATGGCGCTTTTTAAAGTGGTGGCTTTCCTCTGATACGCAGATTGCTTTCGCTACGCGGCTGCAAAGCACGCTTGGCAGTGAGTACCGCTGGAATACCGCCAATCTCAACGCGTTCCGCCAGCTTCCCTACCCGGAGGAAAACAAAAGTGTGATCTTAAAGCAGTGGGAGAGCCAGAAAGAACTTATCCCGCACGCCGCCTCGTATATGATACAGCGGGAAACCAGCAATGTGTGGAACAATGTGGTGGTGAACGGTAAGGGACTGGTAGAGGCCATCGATTCCGCCGCTATTCTTTCCAACCGCGAAATCAGGCGGAAAATGCAGGAGTTCGGCTTCTGCGATGCAAACGGCAACCCGACGAAGGATTACCACGTCATGACCTATGAGGACTTAAGGCAGCTTGTGGATGAAAGGAAGAAAACCAAATGAAGAAATTTTTGAATAAACATTCCGCCTTTTTTCTGACATTGCCCTACGGGGTGTTGTTCTTCCTTTTTATCATTTTGCCGGTGGGAATGGCGATTCTGCTTTCCTTCACCTATTTCAACACCATTGAATTTCCCACCTTTACAGGGCTTTCCAATTATGTTTCGCTTTTTACGGGCGATTCGGTCTTTATGCAGAAGGTATTGCCCAACACGATCGTGTACGCAATCTTTGTGGGGGTTGGCGGGTATGTGCTTTCCTTTTTGCTTGCGTGGATGTTGGCGCAGCTTACGCGCCCGGTCAGAACGGTGCTTACTGTCATTATTTACGCGCCTTCCATGACGGGCGGCGTGATGCTATCCACCATTTGGGCGCCGATTTTCAACGGCGACAAAAGCGGATATCTCAATGCGCTGCTGCTGCGGTTCAATCTTATTGAACAGCCGATCGCCTGGGTGCAATCGGAGCAATACCTGCTGGCGATCATGATTATCGTAACGCTGTGGAGCAGTATGGGAATCGGCTTCCTTGCCATGCTTTCAGGCATCACAAACGGGAATCAGGAGCTATACGAGGCGGGATATATCGACGGCATTACCAATCGTTTTCAGGAAATCATTTACATCACGATTCCGCTTGCCAAGCCGCAAATGCTGTTCGGCGCGATCATGGCGATCGTAGGAACCTTCCAGTCAAGCGGTATCGGCACTACGCTGTCCGGCTCCAATCCTACCCCGAATTACGCGGGACAGTTAATTGTGACGCATATTGAAGATTACGGATTTTTGCGATACGAAATGGGGTATGCCGCCGCCATATCGGTGGTCCTGCTGGTCTTTGTGTTCGCCATGTCCGAGGGCGCGAAAAAACTATTCGCAAGTGATTAGAAAGGTTGATGCTTCGTGAAACAAAAAAGAAAACATAAATCCTTGCGCTCCGGCGGCATCAACCCGGCGCACTTTCAGCGCGGGCAGATCAAATTTCTCGTCATTCTGCTGCCAATCTGCTTTGTGATGGTTCTGCCGATCGTCTTCATTTTTTTCAACGCTTTCAAGCCGATCGATGAACTGTTTGCCTTCCCGCCTCGTTTCTATGTGAAAAATCCAACGTGGGAAAACTTTAACGATCTTTTTGCCATGGCGTCGAACACCAAGGTGCCGGCGACACGCTATTTGTTCAACAGCATTATCAGTACCCTGTCTGTGGTAATTCTTACCGTGTTTATTTCGGTTTCGGCGGGGTATGTGCTTTCCAAAAAGCATTTCCGTGCGAAAAAGACCCTTTTCACGATCAACAATTTAGGGCTGATGTTCGTACCGATCGCTGTTACGATTCCGCGCTATTTTATCATTATCTACACCGGCCTGCAGGATAATTTTCTTGCCAATATTATTCCGCTTTTGGTTACGCCCACAGGCGTTTTCCTGATCAAGCAGTTTATCGATCAAATGCCGGATGCGTTGATTGAAGCGGCGGTGATCGACGGCGCTTCGGATTATCAGATCTTACGGCGGATCGTGATTCCGCTGGTAAACCCCGCGATTGCCACGGTGGTGCTTACCACCTTCCAAAGCGCGTGGGCTTCGAGTGAAGCGTCTACTTTATTTATTGATAACGAGGCCTATAAGACCTTTTCTTTCTATATCAGCTCGCTTTCGGGTTCGGCGGGCGGGATCGCGGGCGTTGGCATTGCCGCCGCGGCGACCCTGATCATGTTTTTACCCAATTTGATCGTTTTTATTGTGATGCAGTCCCGCGTTATGAACACCATGATGCACTCAGGGCTTAAGTAAGGAGGAATACCGTTGCGAAAGGGAAGAAACCGTTTAATCGGTACGCTGCTTGCTCTTTTCGTCTTTGCGGGAGGGTTTTCCGTGGCGGCAATGGAAAATACGACCTACACCTATACGGTTTCGGTGGATGACGAATGGGTTCGCACGCAGGATGCGTATATGCCCGCCGCGATTTATGCGAAGGAAATCGGTCTGAAGCAGCCGGGGGACCTCTTTTATCATGACGGCAAGCTGTATCTTGCCGATACGGGGAACAGCCGGATCGCCGTGTATTCCGTAAAGGATTTTTCGGTGGAGTTTTTCGGCGGCGAAGAATTGAAGGAGCCTTGCGGGCTTTTCGTCACGGCGGACGGCAGTGTTTACGTCGCGGATACGAAGGCAGAGGCGGTTTTCTGCTATGACCCGTCGCACCGGTTAAGGCAGACCATAGGAAGACCCGAAAGCGAATTGTTCAGCGAATCCAGTATGTACCGCCCCTGCGCGGTAGCGGTATCCTCGTCAGGCAATATTTTCGTGGTGGGGGACGGCGCTTATGAAGGCATCATGCAGTTTGACGCGAAGGGTGAATTTTTCGGCTACTTTGCCGCCAACCGCTATAAAATGACCATGAGCGAGCGTTTTCAGGACTTGATTTATAACGAAGCGCAAAAGGAGCAGCTTTTTGTCCGCACACCGCGCCCGATCGATAATATCGACATTTCCGCCAAGGATTTGATTTTCAGCGTAACCCGAAGCGATGACCGCGTGGGTATCACCTATGCTTCCACATCGGACGACACCCTGAAAATGCACAATATGGCGGGACTCAACATTTTTGCGAATGCCGGCGGGATGAAGGAAGAATGGAATTTTACCGATGTTGCCGCCGGACCGCTTGGCAATGTTTATGCCGTTACCCAAACCGGCATTATCAATGAATACGATAAGCAGGGAAACCTGATTTTCACTTTCGGCGGCCGTGCTTATGAAAACGATCGAAACGGGCTTTTTACCAATGCGGCGGCCATTGACCTTGATGAGGAAAGCGGGCTTCTTTACGTTCTTGATCAGGAGCGCGCGCTGGTGCAGGTATTTTATCCCACCGATTTTGCCAATCTCACCCATCAGGCAATCGCGGCGCTGGAAAGCGGCGATTATGAAAGCAGTGAAAGCATTTGGAGCGATTTGCTGCGTCTGAACGGTATGTCGCAAATTGCCCACATGGGATACGGCAAGGCGCTCTTTTACCAACAAAAATACAAGGAGGCGCTCACGCATTTCCGCATTGCGGGCGATGTGCAGTATTATTCCGATACCATGTGGGAACTGCGCAACGATATCTTAAGCCGCAGTATGGTTTTTATTCTGGTCGGCGCGGCGCTTCTTATTCTGGCATTGTACATAAGGTCTGTGCTTCGCAAAAAGAAAAAAGTCTTGTCGGAAGAAAGCGCGGTAGTAAGGGAACTTTCCCCGGCGGGGCGCTTTGCGCGTGAGACGGCGTATGTAAAAACCATGCTTCGACATCCGCTCGACGGCTATTACTACCTGCGCAGGGGAGAGCATGGCTCGGTCTATACGGCAACGCTTTTGTATCTCCTCACTTTTGCGGTGTATGTGCTGGATCTTCTGGCAAGGGGATATCTTTTCCGCGCGGTGGATATCAACCGCGTGAATCCCGTATCCATTGTGATCATGTTTTGGATTCCGCTGGCGCTTTGGCTTGTGGGGAATGCGATGATCGGCAGTATCGGCGAGGGGGAGGGTTCCTTTAAGCAAATATATATTGCCACGGCTTACGCCTTTGCTCCTTATCTTTTGCTTACGCCGTTCAAGGTGCTTTTAAGCCACGGACTTACCCTGAACGAAGGATTTTTGATCCGTCTTGGCGGTGTTTTCATCATTGGGTGGACGGTCTGCCTGTTCTTTTTAAGTGTGAAAGAAATCCAACGCTACCGTTTCGGGGAGACACTGAAAAGCATCTTTCTGGTATTTTTCTTTATGATCATGGTGATTGTGGCGGTTGCCATCGTTTACCTGTTGTTCGGGCAGATCGTTTCGTTTGTGAATGAAATCGTGAAGGAGGGAATATACCGTGCGCATCAATAAGATCAAAGGAATTGCCGTTTTTCTGGCATTTCTGGCGGCGGTATCCTCCGTTTCCGCTCTGACGGGTAAGGAAACCGCCGCACCCGGCGCGGCGGAGACGGAAATGAATGCGGTTGAGATACGATCAAACCGCTACGCGAAGGTAACGCCGACCGAGGCGGCCGCAAATCGGCTGTCCTTGGAGGGATACGAAAAAAAGCTGGAAAACAACACGCTGGAGGTTTGGTTCGCGGAGGATAACGATTCCCTTCGCATTGTGGATAAGGCGAACGGTTACATATGGGGCGGGCTTCCCGGAGAAAAGGGAATCGGCCTGAATGAAGGATGGAGCAATTTTGCAAACTCTGTTTGCTCGATCGAATATTTTAACGCGAACGCTTCGGAAACAAGGCTCAGCATTTCCGACCGCAACGTGCGCGCCTTCTTTGAGTGGGAGGAGGATGGGTTCCTCTGCACCTTTAATGCGAATAAGGCGGGCATTGTGTTTGATTTTGAAATGCGGCTGCAAGAAAACGCGCTCACCTTCCGCGTGGTGGAGGACAGCCTTACCGAGAGCGGGGACGCGAAGATCAAATCGCTGTATTTTATGCCGTTTTTCGGCAGTGCGTATCAAGATGAGATCAACGGCTATCTGCTGGTGCCGGACGGCTGTGGTGCTTTAATTCGGTTTTCCAAAAGCTCAAGCTATGTGACCGGGTTTGACGAGAGGGTTTACGGTGTGGACGGTTCGATCGATTCGTTGGCGCCGGCGGGAACCTTGCAGGCCAACCGCATCAATGAATATTTGGTGGAACCGAACCGCGTTACCATGCCGGTGTTCGGTATTGCGCACGGAAATGAGCAGAATGCTTTTCTCGGGGTCATTGAAAGCGGGGCGGAATACGCCGCTGTCGTGGCGTCCCCCGCGGGCGTTGTGACCGATTACAACTGGGCTACGGCAAGATTCAATTACCGCAGCCTGTATACCAAGATCCTTGCAGGCAACAGCATTCCCGTGGTGCAGGAAAAGCCGAACGAGATGCTGCCGGCCGTGACCTATACCTTCCTGAACGGGAGCGACGCGACCTATTCCGGTATGGCGCGAACCTACCGTGAGGATCTGTCGGCAAGGGGTGAACTGGATTCGGAAAGAATCGATGAAAGCATACCCTTGCGCCTTGAAATTGCGGGCGCTACGGTGAAAAAAGGGTTTTTGTTCAACCGCGTTAAAACCCTTACAACGTCCGATCAGGCGGCGGATCTTACTGCAAGATTGGCGAAGAACGGCGTTTCCAACCTCACGGTGGTTTACCGCGGCTGGCAGAAGGGCGCGGCCGAAAAATCCACCTACGGCAAGTGGAAGGCGGGCTCGCAGATCGGCGGTAAACGGGGACTGGAAAAGCTTTCGGAATCCCTTGCGGGTAAGGGGCGGCTGTACCTTTACGTCGATCCCATCCTTGCGAATGAGGGGCAGGTTTATCTTTCCTCCGATATCGCGATCGGTATGGAAGAATCCTTTATCAAGCGTACTGCCGCCAATCCCGATCAGCTTTATCCCACCAAGTATTTCGCAAAAATCAGTCGGATGCTTTCGGTGGTGGATAAGGGCTACCGGGAGTATGACCTTGCGCTTGACGGGATCGGCGGCACGCTTTATGCCGATTACAGCAAGAAAAAGGAATATACCCGCTCCCAAACGCTGGAAAATGTGGTGCAGGCGTTACAAAAACGCGGGACGAACGCGCTCTATGACCCGAACGCTTACGCGTGGAAATACACCACGGAGTATTTTGATATCCCGGTTACGAACAGTCAGTACCAGTACGAAAGCGATACCGTGCCGTTTTTGCAGATGGTGTTAAAGGGCAGTGTGGATCTGTATTCCTCCTTTGTGAATCAAGGGTACAGCTCGCAAAGCACGGTGCTGAAAATGATCGAATACGGCGTTTACCCCTCCTTTATCACCATGGCGGCGGATAATTACGAGCTTTCATCTACCGCTATGAGCGACTATTTCTCCCTTTGCTTTGAGGATTGGGAGGAAAACATGATTTCCATTTACAGCAATGTGAACGAGCTGCTGAGGTTGGTTGAAGGCGCCGCTATCACCGAACACAAGGTGTTAAGCGAAGGGGTGGTCCGGGTGACCTATTCCAACGGCAGAGTGTTTTATATCAACTATCTTTCCGAAGATGCGGCGGCGGACGGTATTACCGTTCCCGCGCAGCAGGCGGTGGCGAAATGAGGGAAAAGGGTCTTATGAAAAATTCGGTTAAAAAACCCCTGTCCGCGCGTACCCGTGGTGCGCTGTGGGGATACGGCTTTATTGCGATTTGGCTCATTGGCTTTTTTGTTTTCACCGTTTATCCCACGGTTTATTCCTTCATTATCAGCCTGAACGATGTGCGCCTTACAAGCGACGGGATGCTTTTTACCTGGCGCGGTCTCTATCATTATCGTTACGCCATATCGGTTTCGGGCGATTTTAAATTGGCGATCACGCAGGATCTTGGATTTATTGTTTGCGCTACGATCGTGGTGGTGGTTTTTTCCTTGATCATCGCCTTGCTGTTGAATAAAAACTTTCCGTTGCGTACCTTCTTCCGCGTGGTCTTTTTCCTGCCTGTTGTGATTATGAGCGGCCCGGTCATCAGCCGCCTGCTCACCGGGGACACGGCGGATTTTTCCGGGCAGGCCACTCTGCTTTACGCCTTTCTTTCGGATATGCCAAAGGTCTTGCAAACGCCTACCCTTTTTGTGTTGGACAATCTGGTAAAAATTCTTTGGTTCTCGGGCGTTCAAATCCTCATTTATCTGGCGGGTCTGCAAAAAATCAGCCCCGATATTTACGAGGCCGCCTCGATCGACGGCGCGGGCGCGTGGGAAAAATTCTGGAAAATCACGCTGCCCCACATGCGGTCGATAGCGCTGCTCAACGCGATTTACACGGTGGTGGAGATCTCCAACTACCCGTCGCTTAGCGTGAACACCCTGATTTCGCGGCATTTGTTCAATCAGACCCGCATTTACAGCTATTCCGCCGCGATGTCGTGGTTATATTTCGTGATCGTTGCCGTTTTACTGGGACTTGTCTTTTTGGTATTCAAGCTGTTCGGAAGGAAAGACGCATGATGAAGCTATCAAAAAAATCAAACGCGATCTTACAAAAGGGCGAGGGAATCGCCAAACACATGATCTTGCTGATCTTTCGGTACATTTTGCTTGCATCGGTCGGCTTTGTGTATCTCTATCCCATTATCCATATGCTGTTAGGCTCCCTGCTTTCTCCCGGCGATCAGGCGGATCCTACGGTCAAGTGGCTTCCCACCACGCTGTATTTCAAGAATTATATCGACGCGTTTCAAACGCTGGATTTCGGCAGAAGCTTTTTGCGGTCGATGATCGTATCGTTAGGTCCGGCAATTTTGCAAACGGCGGCTACCGCAATCATCGGTTTCGGCTTTGCGCGGTTCCGGTTTCCGCTGAAAAATCTTTGGTTCGTGCTGATGATCATGACCTTTATTATCCCGATCGACGTGACGCTGGTGCCGAGATATGTGCTGTATTATCAATACGGAATCACCGAAACCTATTTGCCGGCGTATTTGCCCGCCATATTCGGGCAGGGCATTAAAAGCGCACTCTTTATTTTGGTGTTTTACCAGTTTTTCCGTTCCTACCCCATTTCGTTTGACGAGGCGGCGGAGCTGGACGGTGCGGGAAAAATCGGTGTGTTCCTGCGCATTGCCGTACCCATGGCGGTTCCCGCTATTGTGCTTTCCTTGCTCTTTTCCTTTATTTGGTACTGGAACGAAACGGCGCAGTTCAGCCTATATCTCGGGAATAAGCTGTCCACCCTGCCGATGCAGCTGCAGCAGTTCACCGCACGGTATGAGGCGGTTTTCGGCAGTATATCGGACGGGGGAAGCGCTCTTTCCAACTCGATCACCCTTGCGGGAACGACATTATCCATCCTGCCGGTTATCATTTTGTTTTTGGTGTTTCAAAGGCAGTTTATTGAAAGTGTGGAGCGCAGCGGTATTACCGGCGAATAATAGGCGATTGCGAATGCAATCGCAATGAGGAATTAGGAATGAGAAATTAGGAATTATTTGTTCCTAACACATAATTACGAGTTGTAATTGCGAAATTATCTGTTTCGCAATCGCCTGACCGGCAAATAAAAAGGAGGCAAACAAATGTACGAAGCGTTATACGAAATGTATGAAAAAGACAAGGTGCCCCCGGTGCATCATCTGCCGAAAATTGAGGTTGAGGAATGGCGGACGCCGGATACCATCGTCCGTACAGAGGAAAAGAAGGATGTCTGGAACCTGTTTTTCCGCGATGGAGAAGGGGAAACAAGGCTTTCCATTCGTTTTCCAACGCTCGGCGGGGTGCGGATAACGGGGGAAAGAGCGGGTTTTTTCACCTGCGACAGTTTCCCCATTGAATATGGCGAGGATCACGGCGCGCGGGTGGCTTATACGAAGGGCGGCGTTTCGGCGCGCTTAATTGAAAAGAACGGCTTTTATCTGGAGCTGCGGTGCGGCGACAAGGTGTTTTTTACCCTGAATGGGAAAACCATTTCCTACGGGCTTGCGGGCGGCGCGGTAAAACGGGTATGTTTTACGCTGCCGCTTGGCAAGGAGGAAAAGATTTCGGGTTTCGGGGAAAAGTATAACGCCCTGAATCAGGTGGGAAAGCTTTTGCCGCTCCATAACGATGATACGGGTTACCACGGTCACCCCGAGGCGGGGGAAAAGTGCCGTTCCTACAAAAACGTGCCGATTTTCCACAGCTCGAACGGGTACACGTTCTTTCATAATTCCTTTTACAGTGCGGCCGCCGATCTAACGCAGGAAAAGAACACAAGCTTTCGGTTTGATTTCTTCGGTCCGGTGCTGGACGCATTCATTTGGTGCGGCAGTGTACACGAAACCATGGAAAGCTACACGGCTTTGACCGGAAGACCCGTGCTTCCGCCGAAATGGGCGTTTGAATTTTGGGCAGGCGGCGGCGGTTCGGATTGGAAAAAGAACGGCGAAGAAAACGCCGGCAAGGTTTTTGAAGAAGCGGTAAACGGGTACGAGCGTATGGGAACGATTCCCTCGGCGTTTTACGGCGAGTCGTATCCTTCGAGGCATAAGGAGTGCTACGATATGGTGCGCCGCATCGGCAGCCGGATGCTCGCATGGAATCATCCGGGTGTGGATGTTTATATTGAAAGCTATTCCGCCGACCGTATCCGGCAGATTTTCCCCGGCATAAAGGATGAGGATATCCCGATGTTCCACGATGCCGAAACCGGCGAGCTTCTTGACAAAAGACTCTTTTATATCGATTATTCCCATGCCTTTGCGCTGGAGCTGATGCGCAGTAAATACGCGGAGTTCAAGCAATTGGGATTAAAGGGCGCCATGGTGGATTTCGGGGAGTTTGTGGAACCGACCGTTCGTGCCTGCAACGGCATGACAGGGGACGAAATGCACAATTTTTACGGGTATTGTTACAGCAAGACCCTGCATGATGCGTGGGAAGAGATAAGCCCCGGAGATTATATTTTGTTTGCGCGTGCCGCCTGTGCGGGAACGCAGGGTTTCATCTGCTTTTTCGGCGGCGACCAGGCAGGAAAATTTTTCGGCTTGCGGCAGGCTTTTTACGGAGGCTTGAACGCCGCGCTGAGCGGGTTTACCATATGGGGCAGCGATATCGGCAGTCTTTCACAGTGTGATTCGGGCGAGCTTTATCTGCGCTGGCTGCAATTCGGCACATTCAGCCCGCTCATGCGTCTGCACGGCAACCATAACCCGTGGAATTACGGCGAGCACTGCGAAGAAGTTTTCAAAACGTATTTCTGGGCGCGGAAAAATCTTGTGGATTATATCTACAGCGCGGTTATCACCTCTCATGTAAGCGGTAAGCCGATCAT
>CAJOQU010000165.1 GCA_905236975.1 uncultured Clostridia bacterium | reverse complement strand
ATCGACAACACCTTCGGCACGCCCTACCTGATTCGCCCGATCGAGCACGGTGCGGACATTGTGGTTCACTCCGCCACCAAATTTTTGGGCGGTCACGGCACCACCCTCGGCGGTATAATCGTAGACAGCGGCAAATTTGAATGGACACCCGAAAAGTATCCCAACATTGCCGCTCCCAACCCCAGCTATCACGGCGTGTCCTTTACCGCCGCCGCAGGCCCGGCCGCGTTTGTGACCTACATTCGTGCCATTCTTCTGCGGGATACCGGCGCCGCCATCTCCCCCTTCAACGCCTTCCTGCTTTTACAGGGGGTTGAGACCCTGTCGCTGCGGTTAGAGCGCCATGCGGAGAACACCAAAAAGGTGGTCGAATTTTTGGCGAACCACCCGTTGGTGGAAAAGGTCAATCACCCGTCCCTGCCTGATCATCCGCAGAACGCACTGTATAACAAGTACTTCCCCAACGGCGGTGCTTCCATCTTTACCTTCGACATCAAGGGCGGCCAGGAAGAGGCGCACAAGTTTATCGACCATTTGGAAATCTTCTCATTGTTGGCCAATGTAGCCGATGTGAAATCGCTGGTCATTCACCCCGCCACCACCACCCACTCGCAGTTATCCGCCGAGGAGCTGAACGATCAGGATATCCACCCCAACACCATTCGCCTTTCCATTGGCACCGAGCATATCGATGATATTATCGCCGACCTTGAAAAAGGATTCGCCGCCGTGCAGGCGTAAGTTTTCAAACATCAAAAAACACGGAACCGCCGCGCGCGGTTCCGTGTTTTAGTCTGTCAATAAACTTGTTTTTCAGGTTTTTAGCGGTTAGCGGCGGTCAGCCGCATTTTGGTTTTTCAAGCCAAATACAGCCGCCGAATATTTGCGCTTTTGCAGTTATTCGGCGCCGGGCGGCGCATAGGTGTGAAAAGCGTTCACGATCTCATTTTCCGTGGCCGTCACCGTTCCCTGTCGGATACCGTTTCTGCACCCGCCGCTCACTGTGCAGGCCGCTTTTAAATGCGCAAAGAAGGGCGCCAGCGCCTGCTCTTCACCGCAAATTGCAAAGTGAAAATCGCCGTCCTGCCCTGAAAACACCCCTCGAATGCCCCCGTTTTGCCGGTATAATCCGTCGCTGAACAACTGCAATTCCTTACCGTCCAGCCCCGGCTCAAACACGGCAGTCACCGCGCCGGCAGGGATGTCATGCAAGATTTTTTCGGTAATCAAGCGTTTTTTCAAAAGGGATATTTCATACTTCAGCTCGGCGATTTGCCGCGCCTGCCTGTCCGCCGCCAAGGCAGTCTCGTTCTGTTTAACGGCAAACAAATTTGCAATTTGCTGAATATTGTCCTGCTTTTCGTTGTAGTCGGCCAGTGCGTCAAACCCGCATTTTAAAAATACACGGGTGCCGCCCTTGTTTTTTTGAAAATCCACAATTTTAATCATGCCGATCTCGCCGGTAGTCTTGACATGCGGCGCACAGCAGGCACAAAGGTCGCAATCCCCAATGCGAACCAGCCGCACCGCGCCCTCAATGCCATCCTTACTGCGGTAGGAAAGCCCGGCCAGCTCGTCCGGCGACGGAAACCACGCCGTGACCGGCCGGTTGCGGCAAACCTCCTCGTTAGCGAGGCGCTCGATCCGCAGCAGGTCATCTTTAGTCAGCCGACCGTCAAAATCGGCTGTGACGTCCTGCCCTAAGTGAAACCCGACGTTTTGATAGCCGAAATGCCGGTGGATCAACCCCGATACAATATGTTCGCCCGTATGGTTCTGCATATGGCGCAGGCGGCGCGGCACATCCAACCTGCCTTCGATCTCGCCGCACGGGACAGCGCGGTCAAGCAAATGCACCACCGTGTCGCCGCAAAGCTGAACGTCGGTCACCGCCGCGTCGGCAAGGGTGCCATGGTCGGCCGCCTGCCCGCCGCCCTCGGGGAAAAAGGCGGTTCGATCCAACACCGTTTCAAATCCTTTTTCGGTTTTTTGGCAGGAAAGCACCCGCGCCGTAAAGCAAAAAAGCGCGGGATCCTGCTCGTACAGCTTTTCGGTCATGCCAGACGCTCCTGTATTATATGCGCCGCTTTATAAATGTCTCCCCCGCCCATGGTGATGACAAGATCCCCCGGCTTTGCCGTCTCGATGACCTTGTCGGCGATCTTTTCAAAGCCGTCAACCACCACTGCGCCGGGCAGACCCGCCGCTAAATCCTCGGATGAAATACCGTAGGTATTGGTCTCACGCGAGCCCATAATGGGGGTCAGGATCACCTGATCCGCCACCGACAGCGCCTGGATAAATTCCTGTTTTAACAAGGCGGTTCGCGAAAAGGTGAAGGGCTGAAAGACCGCGATCACACGGCGGTAGTCCAGCTCTTTTGCGGCGGTCAGCGTAGCCGCGATTTCGGTGGGGTGGTGGGCATAATCATCGGCCAGCATGAAGCCGCCGTATTCGCCCAAAAATTCAAACCGCCTTCCGGCGCCGGTAAACCGTTCCGCCGCCTGCTTAATACCTTCCGCCGAAACGCCTGAATCGTAACAGACCGCAAAGGCCGCAAGACCGTTTAAAACGTTATGCCGCCCCGGGATGTGCAGTGCAAGCGCGGCAAGCGTTTGACCGTTCTTGACCACGTCAAAAGCAAAACCGTATTTGGCGGGGCGCAGATTTTCGGCACGGTAATCGTTCTGCTCGCCAAAGCCGAAGGTGATTACCCGGGCTTT
>CAJOQU010000164.1 GCA_905236975.1 uncultured Clostridia bacterium | reverse complement strand
AATCCGATCTGTTTGCCAAAACGGCGGCTTCAGTGTTTGCCGCCAACGGAATCAATGTGCGCATCTATGATGAACTGATGCCGGTTCCGGGTCTGAGCTTTGCGACCCGTTACTACCACTGCAACGCGGGCATCATGGTCACAGCCTCCCATAACCCCGCCAAATATAACGGTTATAAGGCTTACGGAGCGGACGGCTGCCAGTTGGGGCTTGAAGCGGCCAAAACGGTTCTGTCCGTGATGAATCAGGTTGACCTGTTCAGCGGGGTCAAAACGGTGGATTTTGAAATTGCTGTCCGGGAAGGAAAAATCATTTACATCGAGCAGGATCTGATCGATGATTATTTGGATCATGTGTTGGCCTGCCGGGTTGCACCCGAAGCCGATGTGCAGGCGCTCAAGGTCATTTATACCCCCCTGCACGGCAGCGGCAATAAGCCGGTGCGGAGCATTTTAAAGCGCATCGGGGTGGAGCAGGTCACGGTGGTCAAAGAGCAGGAACTGCCCGACGGACATTTTCCCACCGCGCCTTATCCCAACCCCGAAATTCGCCAGGCTTTTGAATGTGCCATTCGACTGGCCGAAGAGGTACAGCCCGATTTGCTGTTGGCTACCGACCCGGATTGTGACCGCGTGGGCATTGCCGTAAAAAACGGTGAGGAATACACACTGCTTTCCGGCAACGATGTGGGCGCTTTGTTGTTGGATTTTGTGCTGGCCAGAAGAAAAGCAAACGGCACCTTGCCCGAAAAACCGCTTGCGGTCACCACCATTGTGTCAACGAAAATTTGCCGTAAAATCGCCGAACATTACGGATGTGAACTGATAGAGGTGCTGACCGGCTTTAAATTCATCGGTGAGCAGATTACATCGCTTGAAAGCCTTGGCGAGGAAGACCGTTTTGTGTTTGGTTTCGAAGAAAGCTACGGCTATTTAGGCGGCGCCTATGTGCGGGATAAAGACGCGGTCATTGCCTCGATGCTGATTTGTGAGATGGTCGCTTTTTATAAGGCGCAGGGTAAGAGCCTGATCGAGGTGTTGGACGGTCTTTACAAGCAATACGGATACACCCTTTGCGGGCAGAAAAGCTTTACCTGCGAAGGCGAAAGCGGCATGAAGCAGATCGCGGGCATCATGACCGATCTGCGTGCAAACCCCCCCGCCGTGATCGACGAAACAAGGGTCGTTAAAACGGACGATTACGAAACTTCGATCAGCCGCGAACCCTTAACGGGCAAGGAAACGGCCATCACTCTGCCGCAGTCAAATGTGCTTTGCTATGATTTGGAGGACGGCAGTTCGCTGATCATTCGTCCCTCCGGCACCGAGCCGAAGATCAAGATGTATCTCAGCGCGGTCGGCAAAACCGACAGCGAAGCGCGTCAAAAGCTGGAACAACTGGGTGAAAGCGGAACGGCGCTGTTGGGATTCTGATTTTCCCGGTAGGAACAAGCCCCGTACAGACAGTTTTTCACTGCCTGCACGGGGCTTGATGTCATCTTTTGTCGGGTTTTTGTTTTTAAAATTGAATGGTATGCTTTACACGGAAGGCTTCGCCCGGATCGACCGCGGTGATGCCTTCTTTTTCGGTGATGTCGTCGCCCGCGTCCACCATGGGGGGAATGCCCGTCCAGGGTTCAATGCACAAGTAGCCTGCGCCGGGTTTTGTCCATAACAACAGGTAGTCGGATCCGTGAAAATCCACCGATACGCTTTTGCCGGTCTTTCGGTTACGCAGGGTCACAAAGCGCGATTTCACGTCCTTGAAGACCAACGCATCCACAGCAAAATACTTTTCGTAAAGGGGCAGGGTGTCGCTGTCAAGCAAAACCGTGTCGGTACGGTGGGCGATCAGGTTTCCCTCCAGCGCACAGGCTCGGAGGGTCTCTTTCTTTTCAAAGATCAGGTCGTAATCCTCGATCCCTTCGGGGCAGGCGTAGGCCTCGTGCGAACCGATGGACATATACATCACGTCGTCGCTTTGATTTTTGACCGTATACCCAATGTCAAGATGACCGCCGCGCAGGGTATAGGAAATTTGCAGCTCAAACGCCCAGGGGTATTGCCGCAGGGTTTCGGCATTGCTTGTCAGGCAAAACACTGCCGATTGGGGGGTGACTTTGATCGGCTCAAACTGCATAAACCGCGCAAAGCCGTGTTTGGCTACGGTGTAAGAATTGCCCTGATAGGTAAAGCGGTCGTCTTTCAAGCCGCCGCAAAATGGAAACAGCACCGGGGCGCGCCCCGCCCAAAATGCGGGATCGCCATGCCACAAGCGTTCTTCGCCGTCTACGGTAATGCGTTTCATTTCGGCGCCAAGGGGATCGATCTCAACGGAAATTCTGTCGTTTTGAATGGTTATCATATTTTGCCAACTCCTTTTTGCTTATTATAGCCCTGTTGCGCGGGTTTTGCAATCATTTTCTTTGGCGCCTTTGCATGAAACCGGCAAAACAGGAAAAAATAACAGCCGGGTGATGCCGCATGGCGGGAAACGTGACTGATTATCAAGATCGTGAAATTTCAAAACATTTACAGGATAATATTTCGTTGTTTCAAGGCATTTTTATTAAGGATATTGCTATGCGCATGAAAAAAATCAAAGTGCGCGGCGTACAAGAGTATGACTGCGCCTGCTTTTACATGGACGGCATGGTTAACACCGAAATGTTGAACGATTCGGTTATTCGTCCGCTT
>CAJOQU010000163.1 GCA_905236975.1 uncultured Clostridia bacterium | reverse complement strand
GCTGATCAATCGCCGTTTTCCGTCAGTCACGGTCGGCCGGTTGATTTTAATGAGTGACGCGATCATTGTTTGCAGCGCAGCCGTTGTTTATCGCAATGTGCAAAGCGCACTTTATTCGGTGGTATCGCTGTATGTTTCTTCCAAAATGACCGATCTGCTGCTCTACGGTTCCGATCGCGGAAAGATTATTTACATTATTACCGATCAGTATGAGGACATGCTCCGCGAGATTATGTCGATTGTCAAGCGCGGAGTCACCGTGATTGATGTGACCGGCGGTTACACCGGCGCCCGGCATAAAATGCTGATGTGCACCGTTCGTCGGAATGAGGCGGCCGCCGTATTTCGCACGGCCGTGAAACTTGATCGGCATGCCTTTATGGTGGTGGGCGAGGCCGGTGAAATTGTGGGCGAGGGCTTTAAACGGGCGGAATAGCGGGAATACGAACGATCCATGACCCTTTCGGCGGAAAATGCCGAAAGGGCTTGCTTTTTGACGGATGGTTGTTGTATAATACCTTTAAAAATATGAAAACAAACAGGTGAAACAAATGGTAACGGTAAAATTCAAAAAACTGCATCCTGCCGCCACGGTGCCGACTTATGGTTCCGCCTTTGCGGCCGGAGCCGACCTTTATGCCTGCACCGGCGGTGAAACGGTCAACTTTGCCCCGGGCGAGACCAAGATGATCCATACCGGCATCGCTTTGGAAATCCCGCAGGGTTACGCCGGATTGGTTTATGCCCGCAGCGGCATTGCTTCCAAACGGGGATTGGCTCCTGCCAACAAAGTGGGCGTGGTTGACAGCGACTACCGCGGGGAGATCATGGTGTCGATCCACAATCATTCGAATCAGTCCCAGCAGATTGTTGACGGCGAGCGCATTGCCCAGTTGGTCATCACACCATTTTTGACGGTGGAATTTACCGAGACGGATACCCTCAGCGAGACCGCCCGCGGCGAAGGCGGGTTCGGATCAACCGGAAAAACATAAAACAGCAGGAGCCGAACAGCCGGTGCGTTCGACTCCTGTTTTTAATGTTCTTCATATAAAATATCACAAAGCCGCGCCAGTTGTTCAAGGGTCAGTTGTTCGCTGCGCACCGTATCAGGCAGGTCAAGATCGGCAAGAGCGGCTTTGATTCGTTCTTTTCCCAGTCCTGCCGTGTTGGAAACGGTGTTGACCAGCGTTTTTCGCCGTTGGGCAAAACAGCATTTTACAAACTGAAAAAACTGTTTTTCATCCCGCACGGTTACAGGCGGTTCGGGTCGGACAGTCAGTTGAATGACGGCGGAATCGACCTTCGGGGGCGGCAAAAAGCTTGTGCGATCCACGGTAAAAAGAATATGCGGCTCGGCATAATAACTCACCGCCACACTGACCGCACCGGCCTCACGCGTGCCGATCTCGGCGCAAAGGCGCTCGGCGGCCTCCTTTTGTACCATCACGGTAATGGCGTAAAGCGGCAGGCGTTCCTCTAGCAGTTTCATCACAATGGGCGAGGTCAGGTAATAGGGAAGATTGGCACAAACCGCCACCCGCTCGCAATCGGAAAAGCGTTCGCTCAACAATGCTTTTAAGTCCAGCTTCATCACGTCGTCGTAAAGAATTTCTACGTTGTCACATTCCGCAAGCGTTACGGGCAAAATGCGCGCCAATCGCCGATCCAACTCCACGGCGACCACTTTTTTGGCACGTTTGGCAAGCTCGGCCGTTAAAACCCCAATGCCGGGGCCGATCTCCAGCACACCGGTGCGCTCGTCACAGGCGGCCTCGGCCATGGCAGGGCAGACGCCCGGATCGATCAAAAAATTCTGTCCCAATGATTTTTGAAACGAAAAACCGGTTTTGGCAAGCAAATTTTGTATGGTGGAAAGGTCGGCAAGGTTCATAACTGTCCTCCAAATCAGGCGTTTTCTTCATTATAAAGGAAAAAATGTCTTCTTGCAATAAATTTTTCGTGACAAACCGCAAGAGTTATTGTATAATAAAGGAAAATGAATTTTTGGATGTGAACACCCTTGGATAATCGATATGATTCAAACGTAATAAGCGAAATGCAGCCTTTTTTTGACGAACATGGTTTTCGCCAAAAGGAGGACGGCAGTTTTCAGAACGATACGAAATCCGTGATCGTAAAGTATGAGGATGACCGCCAGATGTACACCCTTTCGGTCGCCGATGTGGAAGACGGCAAACCGGGCGAATACAGCGAGCTGGTTGCCTGGCTGTTTGACGACAGCCAAAACGCCAAGGACGCGGTCGCCGTGGGCGTGGATTTCGTGGGCTCCCTGCGCAAACATATGGGCATTAAAATCAAGCGCAGCACCAACACTTCCGAGGTAGAACTGCCAAGCGTTTCTAAAAACGGCAGCATGAACGTGAACGGTCTTGCTAAAAAGATGCTGGACTTTTTCCCTCCGTTGAAGGAGGAATACAAAAATCATATCGCGGAATACGGCAACTTTTTGTATTTGAATTTCTTTGGCGAGTTTTTGGTGCCGCAAATCAAGACGGTGCTGAACTCCGGTAATAAAAAACAGATCAAAAAACTGTTTGATTTATTTAAGGATATTTATGTGCAGGGGGATAAAGATACCGTCAACACCGTGGTGGCCGTGTTGTGCGCCGCCGCGTATCAGGATGAAAAGACCGTGGCGGTCGTGCGCGAAACCCTGGCGGATGACACCCATTTTCTTTCCTCATTTACCAACTTTTTGCCGATCTTTTCCAAAAATAAAAAGCTAATGGCGGCATTGGTGAAATAATTTCTATCGATCGGGCACGCACCCCTTTTTTTCACAAAATCACTTTCTTGCTCATATCATGGGGCGGAGAGTGATTTTTTTATGCCAATTATTTATTTAAGTCCGTCTACACAGGAATATAACCCTTACATTGGCGGCGGAACCGAGGAATATTACATGAACCTGATCGCCGACGCCATGGAGCCTTACCTGACGGCAAGCGGCATTCGGTTTTCGCGCAATACGCCCGAAATGACCGCCGCCTCGTCGATCCGCGCCTCAAACAGCGGCAACTATGATTTTCATTTGGCGCTGCATTCCAATGCCACCGGCACGGGCGACGGCAGTATGCGGGGCACCGATGTGTATTACTATCCCACCAGTATGAAGGGGAAGATTTTTGCCGAAATCGCGGCGGCCAATCTGCGGTTGATCTATCCGCTGCCCGATAAGGTACGAACGGTTTCCACGACCTCCATCGGCGAGGTTGCCAAAACCAAAGCGCCCGCCTCGTTGATCGAGCTTGCCTACCACGATAACCGGCAGGACGCCGACTGGATCCGCAATAACATCGATGAAATCGCGCAGAATCTGGTGCTGTCGCTCACAGAATACTTCGGCATTCCCTTTAACAGCCCACAGCCGATTTTTACCGCCACAGTGGCTACGGCCGGATCCAATTTGAATATTCGCTACAACCCGTCGCTTACCGCGCCCATCATCGGAAAAATCCCAAACGGGGCGGAGGTTACGGTTTATCATACACGTCCCGAATGGCTGCTGGTCGGTTACGGCGATCAGGTGGGGTACGTCAGCCGCCGGTATGTGCAGTTTTAATGAAAGCCGCTGAAAATTCGCCATGGTATCCATTTGCCTCACAAGGGCGATTCGCCCGGTGGCCGTTGACCGTTTACGCCGTATACGGTGTTCAGCAAGAATTTTAAAAAAGCACTTGACAAGGACATATGAATATGCTAACATATGAATATAAATTCATATGAATGGAGTTTGAAGTGATGAAAGTAAAACTGCACGTTCGTCAAACTCTGATCAAAACAGTCAAGCAGGAATTGCCGCGTGATGAGATGCTCTGCGACCTTGCCGATCTGTTCAAGCTGTTTGGCGATACCACCCGCATGCGTATTTTGTTTTTGCTTTTTGAGTCCGAACTGTGCGTCTGCACGATTGCCGAACTGCTCAACATGACCCAATCGGCCATTTCGCATCAGCTCAAGGTTTTAAAACAGGCCAAGCTGATCGATTGTCGCCGCGAGGGCAAGACCATCTATTATTTTTTGGCGGATGACCATGTGCGCACCATTATTGAACAGGGTTTTGAGCATTTAACAGAAGAAAAGGAGCCGGAATCGTGAAAAAAGTATTTGAATTAGAAGATTTAGATTGTGCCAACTGCGCTGCAAAAATGGCGGATGCTATTCGCAAGATCGATGGGGTCAAGTCAGCCGACGTGAACTTTTTGACCCAAAAACTTACCATTGAGGCAGAGGACGACGCATTTCCGGCTATCCTGAAAAAAGCGGCCAAAGCCTGCAAAGCCATTGAACCGGATTGCCGCATTTTACTGTGAGGCCGCCGGGATGAGCAGAAAACAACGAAAAAGACTGATTCGCTTGATCGCGGCGGCGGTGCTGCTGGTGATTGTCTCATTTTTGCCGGTCCTCAATGAAAGACTGCGGTTTGCCCTGTTTTTGATACCGTATTTGGTGGTAGGGTACGATGTTCTGTGGACGGCGGTTCGCCACATCGTACACGGTCAGTTGTTTGATGAACAGTTTTTAATGACGGTGGCGACCTTTGGCGCTTTCGGTTTGCATGAATACCGCGAAGCGGTAGCCGTCATGTTATTTTACCAAATCGGTGAGCTGTTTCAAAGCATCGCCGTGGGGAAAAGCCGCAAAAACATTGCCGCCTTGATGGATATTCGACCTGACAGCGCCACTGTTCTGCGAAACGGACAGGAAGTCGCGGTTTCGCCGGAGGAGGTTGAGATCGGCGAATGCTTTGTGGTGCGCCCCGGCGAAAAAATTCCGCTTGACGGTGTGATCGTGAAGGGCAGTACCTCCGTCAGCACAGCGGCCTTAACGGGCGAAAGCCTGCCGCAAGATAAGACGGCGGGCGACCGCGTGGTCAGCGGTTCGGTCAATCAAAGCGGCGTCATTACGGTCAAGGCGGAAAGCACCTTTGGTGAAAGTACGGTCGTGAAAATTTTGGATTTGGTGGAAAACGCCTCCTCCAAAAAGGCGCGCACCGAAAATTTTATTACCCGATTCGCCAAATATTACACCCCCTGTGTAGTGGCGGCGGCAGTGCTGTTAGCGGTGATTCCGTCTTTGTTTATGGGCGGTTTTGCGGTATGGCTTCGCCGGGCGCTGATTTTTTTGGTGGTATCCTGCCCCTGTGCGCTGGTGATTTCGGTGCCGCTTTCCTTTTTCGGCGGCATTGGCGGCGCGTCTAAACAGGGCATTCTGATTAAGGGCTCCAATTATTTGGAAATATTGGCGCGTGCCGGCGTGGTGGTGATGGATAAAACCGGCACCCTGACCGAGGGCGTCTTCCGGGTAACGGCTGTTCACCCCGAAAACGTCAGTGAGGCTGAGCTGTTGGATATCGCCGCCGCGGCAGAAAGCTATTCGAACCACCCCATCGCGGAGTCGATCGTCGCCGCTCACGGCGGCCATTTGGAACCCTCCCGCCTTACCGGTACGACCGAACACGCCGGTCTTGGGGTAGAGGCGCTGGTAGACGGCAAACGGTTCTTTATCGGGAACGATAAGCTGATGCGTCGGTGCGGTGCGGATTATCATGACTGCCACCTGTCCGGTACGGTCATTCATGTGGCACAGGAGGGGCAATACCTGGGTCATATTGTTATTTCGGATCAGGTAAAGGCGGATTCCAAGGCCGCCATTGCCGAGCTGAAAGGGCTTGGTATTGCGAAAACGGTGATGCTCACCGGTGACCGAAAGGAAATCGCCGAAAGCGTGGCGCGGGAATTGCAGATCGATGAAGTTGCGGCTGAACTGCTGCCGGGCGATAAGGTCGCGGCGGTAGAAAAATATATGGCCGCGGGTTTGCCGCTCGCCTTTGTAGGTGACGGCGTCAACGATGCGCCGGTGCTGGCTCGTGCCGACGTCAGCGTGGCCATGGGCGCGCTTGGCAGCGATGCCGCGATTGAAGCGGCCGATATTGTGCTGATGGATGACAAACCCTCTAAATTGCCGGTTGCGGTTCGCCTTTCGCGCAGGACCATGCGCATTGTCAAAGAAAATATTGTGTTTGCCTTGGCGGTCAAGGCGGCGGTGCTGTTGTTGGCAGCGGCAGGCTTTGCCTCCATGTGGACGGCGGTTTTTGCCGATGTGGGCGTGGCAGTGCTTGCCATTCTCAACGCCATGCGGGCTATGAAGGTAAAAGGCTGACGCCAAAGCAGTTGAAAAGGAAAAAGTATATAATGGAACAGGGAGCGCCGCTTGACGCTCCCTGTTCCATTATAAAACTCCTGAAATTTAGTCATCGTTTTCCAAACGAATCCGTGCG
>CAJOQU010000162.1 GCA_905236975.1 uncultured Clostridia bacterium | reverse complement strand
TGCAAAAACAGTCGCCTTAATAAATCATGCCCCGCCGTTCCGATTTTAGACAAAACATCCCGGCACTTTCGATAAAACATTGAAAGTGCTTTTCTTTTGCAAAAGCAATCATGAACCCGATTTTGCGGACATAGAATGGTATCAGGTTATCCGTCCAGGGACAACCCGCTAAAAGCGCGGCTGAAACGCTTTTAAGGCGCCCGTGGCGGAGCCGAAACCATTTGAATCGGGGAAACAGCTTGAAAAAAACGGTATTTATTAAGAATGCGGCCATTTTGACCGTGTCTTCTTTGATGCTGCGGTTTGCAGGCATTATTTTTAAGGTGTGGCTGGCCGCGCTCATCGGGTCCGAGGGGATCGGCCTTTACCAACTGGTCTTTTCGGTCTATGTTTTGGCGTCCACCTTCGCGTCGTCGGGAATCAGCACGGCGGTCACGCGCCTCACGGCCGAGGAACTGGCGCTCGGCACCAAAAAAGGAACCATGAAGATCCTGCGCCGCGCGCTCGAGATCACCTTGCTTGTTGCGCTGGTTTCGGCGGCGGCGATACACTTCGGCGCCGAGGAAATTGCCCGCCTGTTCTTGAATGACGAAAGAGCGATTCCGGCGCTGAAGATTTTGCCTCTGGCATTGCCTTTTATGGGAGTGAGCGCCTGTTTGCGGGGGTATTTTATTGCCCGTCGCAAGGCCGCGCCGAACGCCATTTCGCAATTGTTTGAACAAGCGGTGCGTATTTTACTTGTGGTGGCGTTGGTCAAGCAAACCTATGCGTATGGCCTTGCCGCCAGCTGTGGGGCGGTACTGTTTGGCGATGCGGCGGCCGAAATGCTTTCTGCGGGGCTGTTGGCGCTGCTGTTTTTCGCGGATCAAAAACGCTTAAACGGCCTGACCGGGCGCGACCGGCCGCCTTATGGCATTGTGCGGCAGCTTTTTCATATTATGCTGCCCATTACCTCGGGCAAATACTTAAATTCCCTGCTGCGCACGGCCGAAAACATTTTGGTGCCCAAAAATCTGGCCAAATACGGGGGCGATTCTTCTTCGGCGTTGTCGCAGTTCGGTATGATAAAGGGCATGGCGCTGCCGATTCTGTTTTTCCCTTCTACCCTGTTGAACGCCGTTTCCACCCTACTGATCCCCGAAATGTCCGAGGCGGCCGCACGGGGGCGAAAGGGTTTGGTGCGGGCGGCGGTGTATGACATTGTGAAGCTGACCGCCGTAATGGGCTTTTTGTTTGCCGCCGTGTTTTTTGCGGCGGGCAGTGAGATCGGTGAATTGATTTACAAAAGCAGCGAGGTAGGCTGGCTTTTGCGGGCGCTGTCCCCACTGGTGCCGCTGATGTACTTAGACAGCGTGTGCGACGGTATTTTAAAGGGCTTGGATCAACAGGCTTTCACCTTCCGCACCGCCATTTCCGATTCGGTAATGCGCATTGTGTTGATCCTGGTCACGCTGCCCTTTTTCGGTCTGCGGGGGTTTTTGGCCATTATGTATGTCTCCAACCTGCTGACCTGTTCGCTGAATGTAGGCAGATTGTTAAAAATCAGCGGGGCGCGGCCGCGCATGGCGCTTGATCTGTTTCTGCCGTTCAGCGCGGCGGCGGCGGTTTGCTTTTTGACCGATACGCTGCTCCGGCGCTTTGCAGGATTGCCGCCGCTTTGTTATGTTATCCTGCTTTGCATGATCGTAATGCCCGGCTATTTGGCGCTGCTGTTCCTGTTCGGCACCCTGAAAAAAGAGGAACTTATCGATTTAATAAAGAAATAGAAAAGGAAAAATTATGAATTTTCCAAATTTTTGTAGACATTTTTCATTTTTCGGGTTATAATCAAGGTAATAGTGATTAGACTATTGGAGGAATTGCCATGAAAAATGTAAAAAGAATGATCGCGGGGGTTTTGGTTCTGGCTATGCTGGCATCCTTTTCCGCCTGCCATAAAAAAGGCGAGATCGCCGTCACGGTCGGGGATGTAGAGTTCACCTCCGCCTATTATATGTGTGCGCTGATCAACGCCAATTTAGAGGCCAGGTCTAAGGTGGATGAACAACTGGCCGCCGAGCAAGCGGACGCCGAGGAGACTGACGCGGCCGATACCTCGACCGACGAGGTAGACTATTATTCCCAAAAGATCGACGATAAATCCTTTGTCACCTGGGTGGAAGATACCGCCATGGATTATTTGAAAAAAATGGGCGCGTACAAAACCCTTTGCAAGGAAAACGATTTAGAGGTCGCTGAGGAAGACCGCGCAAACGCCGAGATGTATGCCTCATACTATTGGTCGTACGGTTACAGCGCGTATTTTGAACCCAACGGCGTGTCGCAGGATACGTATACCCAGTACATGATCGACGCATATTATGCCAACCTGTATTTTGACTTCCTGTATGGGGCGGACGGCGAAAAGGCCATTGCCGAAAAAACCGTTGCAAAGACCATGACTGACAATTTTGTGATCGCGGATACCATCGAAGTCTCTTATCCTACCGAGGACACGACCGATGAAAACGGCGAGACCGCGAAAACGGTCGCAGATCAAACCGCTGACCTGAAAGCGGAACTGAAGGAATATGCCGCCGCCTTGGCTGACGGCACCAAAACCTTTGAAGAGGTTTATAAGGTGTATAACACCGAGGAAGAGACCGAGACCGAAACCGAAGACAAACAGGAGGACGAGGAAGAAAACGCTCAGCCGCAAGACGCCCGCGCTACGCTGATGGGCGCGGAGGATACCGGCTATGAATCGGAATATTACGACACGGTGAAAGCCATGAAGACCGGCGAAGTCAAAACCGTTGAAAAGGAAGACGGCACCGGCATAACATTGCTGCTTAAGCAGGATATCACGGCCGATCCGTACTACCAAAAGACGTTGGATACCACCGTTCGCCATCTGATTGCCGACGATGAGTATGACAAGCTGATTGAAGAAAAAATAAAAACGCTGGACGTTTCGGTAAACAATTACGCCGTAAAACAGTTCAAGGTCAAAAAGATTAAAGAACCCAGCGCCGAATAAAAAAGGGGCTGTTGCACGAAGACAGCCTCCCAAAACAGAAAAAGCAACCGGGCCGCCCTAAAAAGGGTTGCCCGGTTGCTCTGCTTTTGTGCGAAAAAATGCGAAAGGTTCGACTCTCGTTGGCCTAAGCATAGCACGACCATCCGAACTCGATTTTAGCGGATGAATTTTGTGCTCTGCTTCGTTAAAATAC
>CAJOQU010000161.1 GCA_905236975.1 uncultured Clostridia bacterium | reverse complement strand
TGCGGGACAGTAAAAAAAGCCGTGCGCTTGAGGAAGAACTGCGTTTGTTTTATGTTGCCATGACCAGGGCGGAGGATCGTTTGATTTTTACGGCCACGGCAGCGCAGGCGGAAACCGCGGCCGCCAAGGCGGCGGTTTTGTTGGCACTGTGCGGCGAGCAGGCGGATGTTGCCTTTTCACATACCTTTTCCTACTACGAATGGCTGCAATTGACCACTTTACTGCATCCGGACGGACGGCTTCTTCGCGGGAACGAGAACCGCTTAACTCCCATCCCGACCGAAAGTCATATCGCCGTCAACGTGACCGAAGGCGACCCGTCGCCCACAGTCGCGCCGCCGCCTGCCATACAGCAGCCCGACCCGCAGTTGGCGGTGTCCATGCAGGAGAATTTCTCTTACGAATACCCTTACGAACCGCTTTTATCGGTCGAGGCGAAGGCTTCGGTTTCGGCCATTGCCAACGGCGCCGAAAGCGCAAAATTTGCCTTTTCCGATCGCCCGGCATTTATGAGCCGCGGGGGATTGACCGCCACCCAGCGCGGTACGGCCATTCATAAGGTCATGCAATTTATTGATTTTGATAAGGCGGATGATTTGCAGCAGGAAATCGCCCGTCTGTACGAGTGGCAGTACCTGACAGAGGAGGAAATGCTGGCGGCGGATACCGCCAAGCTTCGCGCTTTCTTTGAAAGCGACCTGTTTACCCGCATCCGGGCGGCAAAGTCAGTGCGGCGCGAGATGTGTTTTTTGACCGAGCTGCCCGCCACTGTGGTATCGCCCGAGCTGCCTGAACGATTTCACAACGAAACGGTCATGGTGCAGGGGGCGGTCGATCTTTGCTTTGTGGAAGACGACGGCGTGGTGGTGCTGGATTTCAAGACCGACCGTGTAAGCGATCCGCAAACACTGGTCACGGCTTACGGTGGCCAACTGGCGATTTACGCGTTGGCCTGTGAAAAAATTTTCAACATGCCGGTCAAACAAAAAATCATCTATTCCTTCGCCCTTTCCCGTGTGATCGAAGTGGATGAAAATAATATTTGACATTTTTACTATGCTGTGCTATAATATCTTGGTATTGTGAGCAAAGGCGCTCAAAGAGGTATGTTCTGTCTCTTTGGGCGCCTTTTTCTTAATGGGAGGAAAATCAAAATGGAAGAAAAGGGACTGTACCGACAGCAATTTGAGCATGACGCCTGCGGTATCGGCGCGGTGGTACGGGTGGACGGAACCAAGACACACCGCGTAGTGGAAGGCGCTCTTTCCATTGTGGAAAAGTTAGAGCACCGCGCGGGGAAAGATGCTTCGGGTGAGACCGGCGACGGAGTGGGTATTTTATTACAGGTTCCGCATAAATTTTTCAAAAAGACCCTTAAAAAGCAGGGAATCGACCTCGGTAAAGAGCGGGAATACGGTGTGGGGATGTTCTTTTTCCCGCAGGATACGCTGAAATGCAGTCAAGCCAAAAAAATGCTGGAGGTCATTGCCGCCAAAGAAGGGTTCGAGTTTCTTGGCTGGCGTGAGGTACCGATCCACAGTGAAATTTTAGGGCAAAAGGCGCTGGCCTGTATGCCGCATATTATGCAGTGCTTCTTAAAAAAGCCGACCAACGTGAAAAAAGGGTTGGATTTTGACCGTAAGCTGTACGTCATACGCCGCGAATTTGAACAAAGCAACGACAACACCTATGTTGTCTCGCTTTCCTCCCGCACCATTGTCTATAAAGGCATGTTTTTGGTGGGGCAGCTGCGCCGTTTTTACGACGATTTGTGCAATCCCGAGTTTGAAAGCGCCATTGCACTGGTACATTCGCGCTTTTCGACCAACACCACCCCCAGTTGGGAACGGGCACACCCCAATCGCCTGATTTTACATAACGGCGAAATCAACACCATTCGCGGCAATGTTGACCGCATGCTTGCGCGTGAGGAAACCATGGAAAGCACCGTCATGCAGGACAGTATGGATAAAATCCTGCCGGTCGTCAGCGCCTCGGGTTCGGATTCCGCCATGCTTGACAACACACTGGAGTTTTTGGTCATGAACGGCATGGAATTGCCGCTGGCTGTGATGGTCACCATTCCCGAGCCATGGCGCAACAGCAAAACCATCACCCGCGCCAAACGGGATTTTTACCACTACTATTCCACCATGATGGAGCCGTGGGACGGCCCGGCCGCCATTCTGTTTTCAGACGGCGACACCGTGGGTGCGGTGCTGGATCGCAACGGCCTTCGACCTTCGCGTTATTACGTCACCGATGATAATACCCTGATTTTGTCTTCCGAGGTCGGGGTGTTGGATATTCCGCCCGAGCATATTGTGAAAAAAAGCCGCTTGGAACCGGGCAAAATGCTGCTGGTTGACACCGTAACAAAACGCATTGTATCAGACGAGGAATGCAAGCGGACTTATGCTACCCGCCGACCTTACGGCGAATGGCTTGATCAAAATTTGGTGCGGCTGGATGATTTGAAAATGCCCAACAAGCGCATTGAACGCTACGATCAGGAAACACGCGACCGGCTTTACAAGGCTTTTGGCTACACCTATGAAGACGTTAAAAACGCCATTATCCCCATGGCGAAAAACGGGGCGGAGGCCACGGCTGCCATGGGAACCGATATCCCCTTGGC
>CAJOQU010000160.1 GCA_905236975.1 uncultured Clostridia bacterium | reverse complement strand
GGCTGGTACGGCTTTAACGGTGCTGCCGCCACATCGGTGGCACAGTTGGGCTCTATTTTCCTGACTACCACCATTTCCCCGGCCGTAGCCACCGTGGTCTGCATGATTTTTACCTGGATCAAATACGGCAAGCCGGATGTTTCCATGTGCCTGAACGCCTCCCTTGCGGGGTTGGTCGGGATCACCGCCTCCTGTGATGTCACCGACGCCTTCGGCGCCATCGCCATTGGCACTGTTTCGGGACTGCTGGTGGTGTTCGGCGTGTGGTTGCTTGACTATAAACTGCATATCGACGACCCCGTCGGCGCAGTCGCGGTACACTGCTTAAACGGTATTTGGGGCACCCTTGCGGTCGGCCTGTTCGCCACCGACGCCGCCCCCGAATACGCCATTCAAAACGCCTCGGGCAAAACCATTGTGGGTCTTTTCTATGGCGGCGGCTTTGAGCTGTTGGGTCTGCAACTGTTGGGCTTTGCCGCGGTTGCCCTGTGGGCGGCGGTCACCATTACCGTTACCTTCCTCATTATCAAAAAGACCTTGGGCCTCCGCGTGACCCGCGAGGAAGAGATCGAGGGGCTTGACGCCACCGAGCACGGCCTGCAAAGTGCTTATGCCGGCTTTGCCATGCTTCCTGAATACATTAACGAGGACGATGACCCGATCTTGGTTACCGGCGATGTTCCCGCGGCGGAAGCGGTGGAAGTGAAAGAAATGCCGCGTGTGGCCGCTGCCGCTCCCGCACGAGAGGGCGAAAAGATCACCAAGGTAGAGATCGTTTGTAAAGAAGCCCGGTTGGAGGCCCTCAAAAACGCCATGGTCGGCATTGGCATCACCGGCATGACCGTCTCCCATGTGCTGGGCTGCGGCGTGCAAAAGGGCAAACCGGAATATTACCGCGGTGTGGAAGTTGAAACCTCGCTCCTGCCTAAAATTCAAGTGGATATCGTGGTCTGTAAGGTTCCGGTCTCGGAAGTGGTGGCCACAGCCAAAAAGGTGCTTTACACCGGACACATCGGCGATGGCAAGATTTTCGTTTACGATGTTGAAAACGTTGTAAAAGTTCGCACCGGTGAAGAGGGCTATGACGCCTTGCAGGATATCGAACAGTTTTGATTTTCAAACATAGGGTAAGTGCTTCCCGACCCGTCGGGAAGCCTTTCCCTGTTTTAACCCAGAAAAAAGGATGGTATGATTATGTGTTCTATTATGGGATATATCGGCAGTGAGCTGAGTTTAGCGGCGTTTCAGTCCGGCTTTGAAAAAACCGCCTCACGCGGGCCGGATATGTCACGCGTGGAAAAGCTGGAAAACGGTTTTTTGGCCTTTCACCGCCTTGCCATTATGGGGCTGACCGAAACCGGCATGCAGCCCTTTTCACGCGGTGAAAACCGCTTGGTCTGCAACGGCGAAATTTACGGTTTTCGCCCCCTCAAAGAGGATCTTCTTCAGCGCGGCTACACCTTTGAAAGCGATTCCGACTGCGAAATTATACTGCCGCTGTATGAGCTTTACGGCACCGATCTGTTCGCCATGCTTGATGCGGAATTTGCCCTGATTCTGTATGACGGCAAAACCAAATCGTTTGTCGCCGCGCGCGATCCCATCGGCATTCGCCCGCTGTACTACGGCTATGACGCGAGCGGCGGCATTCTGTTTGCCTCGGAACCCAAAAATTTAATGGGGCTGACCGATCACATCAAGCCCTTTCCGCCAGGCCATTACTACAAGGATGGCGCTTTTCACTGTTACCGTGACATGACCGCCGTAAACCGTGTTTGCCACGACGACATGGAAACCGCTTGCCGCACCATTCGGGATAAGCTGATCGCCGGGGTGCAAAAACGACTGGACGCCGACGCTCCCATCGGTTTTTTATTAAGCGGAGGGCTGGATTCTTCGCTGGTTTGCGCCATTTCGGCCAAGCTGATGCACAAGCCCATTAAAACCTTTGCCGTGGGTATGGAAAAGGACGCCATCGACCTGAAATACGCAAAGCAGGTGGCCGATCACATCGGCTCCGACCATACCGAAATTTTTATCACCCGTGAGCAGGTCATTGCCGCCCTGCCCGAGGTCATCAAGCTTCTCGGCACATGGGATATTACCACCATCCGTGCCAGTATGGGCATGTACCTCATTTGCAAAGCCATTCATGAGACGACCGACATCCGTGTGCTGCTCACCGGTGAAATATCCGACGAGCTGTTCGGCTATAAATATACCGATTTCGCCCCCTCCCCGGCCGCCTTTCAGAGTGAATCGCAAAAGCGGGTGCGAGAACTGCATATGTATGACGTTCTGCGCGCCGACCGCTGTATTTCAGTCAACTCGCTCGAGGCGCGGGTTCCCTTCGGCGACCTGGATTTCGTGCAGTATGTCATGAGCCTTGACCCCGCCATAAAGATGAATCGTTACGGCAAGGGGAAGTATCTGCTGCGCCACGCGTTTGAGGGCGATTTGCTCCCCTACGATATTCTCATGCGTGAAAAGGCCGCCTTTTCCGACGCGGTGGGTCACTCATTGGTTGACGACTTAAAAGAGTACGCCGAGACCCGCTACCCCGGCGATGAATGGCAAGAGCGCTGTCGGCAATATTCCTATTGCCCGCCCTTCACCAAAGAATCCCTGCTCTACCGCGAGATTTTTGAAAGCTTTTACCCCGGTCAAGCCGACATGATCACCGATTTTTGGATGCCCAACCGCGATTGGGAAGGCTGCGATGTCAATGACCCTTCGGCTCGTGTGCTTTCCAACTACGGCGACAGCGGAAAATAAACCTTGCTTTTGCGCAAAAAAATCGACAAACGCTGAAAAAACAGTCGACTGAACTCTCTTTTTGTGGTAAAATTCAAATGGAGACATTACGATTTCTGTTGGCGCTTTAGCCAAAAAG
>CAJOQU010000159.1 GCA_905236975.1 uncultured Clostridia bacterium | reverse complement strand
TTTCACCAAGACCGAAGAAGACGAATTCGGCACCCATTACCGAATTGAAGGCGGGGAGGAAATTTTAAACGAGGAAGCGGGCTGCCCTAACGGCACCACCCTTGTGATTCGCGATCTGTTTTATAATACCCCCGCCCGCATGAAATTTTTAAAAAAAGACGCGACCGAATCAAGCGCCGCGGCAGCGGTGGTAGATCGCATTGCCCTTTCCCACCCTGAAATTGCCTTTACCATGCTGCGCGACGGCAAGCAGACCCTGCAAACGGCGGGGAACGGCGACCTTCGCGGCACGGTTTACAGTGTGCTGGGTCGGGATTTTGCGGGCTCTCTGATTCCGGTAGAGCGGACGCTTGACCGCATTGGCGTCAGCGGGCTTACCTGCAAACCGGTGGCCTGCAAGCCCACGCGGAACCATCAATTTGTTTTTTTAAACGGCCGTCTGGTGCGTTCGGGAACGGTCATGGCGGCGGCGGAACAGGCTTACAAAAACAGCGCGATGATCGGCAAATTCCCCGGTTTTGTGCTGTATTTGAATATTCCGTTTGATACGGTGGACGTAAACGTTCACCCAGCCAAAACCGAAGTGCGCTTTTCGGATGAGCGCCGCATTTTTGACGCGGTTTACGGTGCGGTGAAAGACGCATTGGCGCAAAGCGATACCCGGCCTGAAATCAATCTGCAAACGCCGAAAACTCGAAGTTTCGGCCGCATGACCACCGAAGAATACCGTCAACAGGCCATACAAAAGCCCACGGTGGCGGAGAAAATTTATTTTCCTAAAACCGAAGGCGGTGACGGCGATATTCTGCGATTCCGTTCTTCTACCGCCGAGCCGCTCTTTCCGACCGCTCCCACAGCGAAACGGCAATCGCCTTTGCCAGGGCAGGCGGCATCCTCCCCGCGGGAGATAAAACCGACAACGCCTTTACAGGAAAAGAAGACCGCGCCGACAACCGACACTTCGGCAGCGGCAGAAACCGCGCCTTTCAATCCGTTTTCCGTTTCACCTTCCGAATCCGTGCCGTCAAGGCCGGAAATATCGGTCGATATTGAAAAGGAAGAAGAGGAACGTCCGGCCGTTCTGGTTATCGGCGAGGCCTTCGGCACCTACATCATCACCCAAATGGGCGACAGCCTTTTTTTGATCGATAAGCATGCCGCGCATGAGCGGATTCTGTTTAACCAAATGAAAGAACAGCAAACGGTAGAGGTGCAGGCGTTGTTGTCACCGGTGGTGGTCACCCTCCCGCGGGAGGAGTACAGCGCCATTGTTGCCAATACCGAAAAACTGTTGGCCGCCGGTTTTGAAACCGAGGATTTCGGCGGCAGTGAGGTGCTGGTGCGGGCTGTTCCCGCCGCGCTGACAGGGGAGGATGTTTCTTCTTTGTTGGGGGAATTGGCGGGCAATTTGTTAAAATCCGCCACGACCGAACTCGACCGGTTGGAGGATATGCTTCATACCGTCGCCTGCCGTGCGGCCATCAAAGCGGGCAACCGCACCGGTCGTGAAGAAATGCAGCAGCTTGCCGAAAAGGTGTTGTATTCCGATGAAATACGCTATTGTCCGCACGGGCGGCCGGTGGCGTTTGAAATCAAAAAACGCCAGCTTGAAAAGCAGTTTGGAAGAATCCAATGAGCGTGAAGACCGTGTTTTTGACGGGGCCGACGGCTTCGGGCAAAACGGCGCTGGCCGTTACGCTGGCAAAGCATTTCGGCGGCGAGGTGATCTCGGCCGATTCCATGCAGATTTATAAGGGCATTCATATTGCCTCCGCCGCGCCGGATGCGGCGGAAATGGCGGGTGTGCCGCACCATCTGCTTGAATTTTTAGAGGCGACCGACACCTTTTCGGTGGCCGATTATGTGCAAAAAGCGCGCGTTTGCATAAAGGACGTAGACGCCCGGGGGCGACTGCCCATTGTGGCGGGCGGCACGGGGCTGTATATTCGCGCACTGGCTGAAAATCTTGTGTTTTCTGAAGAAAAGGCCGATCCCGCTTTGCGGACGGCTTTGGAAAAGCAATTTGACCAAGTCGGCGGCGAGGCCATGCTTGCCGCTCTTGCCGCGTTTGACAGCGAAACAGCCGCTCGTTTGCATGCCGCCGACCGCCGCAGAATCATTCGTGCTTTTGAGGTCTATACCTTGACCGGCAAGACCATGACCGAGCAAAACCGTCTTTCCCGCATGGGGGAGACCTTGGTGCGGCCGCTGCTGCTTGGCATTACTTTTCGTGACCGCGAGCAGCTTTACCGCCGCATTGACGCACGTGTGGAGCAGATGCTTGCCAACGGTTTGCTGGCCGAGGCCAAAGCCGCCTTTGACCGCACGGGCGGCGGGGCGTTTCAGGCGATCGGGCATAAGGAATTGTTCGGTTATTTCCGTGGGGAATGCTCGCTGGAGGAAGCTGTGGAAATGATCAAACGGCAGACGCGGCGTTACGCCAAACGGCAGTTGACCTGGCTGCGCCGGGAGGAACAGCTGCATTGGCTTTATGCCGACGAGCAGGACGTCACCGCAGAGGCTATACGCCTGACCGAAAAATTTTTAAAGGAGGAAACGTCATGAAAGGAACCACGATCTTAAAGGTCGCCGTGCTGGTGTTAGCCGCCGTATTTTTGGTTCATCAGGGCGTTTCCGCGCTGTATAAACCCATCAAGACTGAAACCGCGGTGTATGATACCGTCTCGGAAGGGCTGCGCATTACCGGGGTCATTCTGCGTAATGAAACGCCGGTCACCTCTGACAAAGCGGGTGTGATGCACTTTTTGATCGAAGATGGCGGTCATGTTGCCAAGGATGGGGCCATTGCCAATATTTACGATAACGAAAGCGCTTCTATCACGCTTAGCCGCCTGACCGAACTGACCGGGCAGCTGAACGAATTGAAGGAGCTTTTGAACTACAATGATTTGGAGGCCGCTGACCTTGATATGTTAAGCGGTCGCGTTGACGATGCGCTTGATAAGCTGGTGCTAAGCGGTTCCTCCGGTGATTACGCCGATTACGAACCGGCGGCCGACGCTTTGCTTTCGGCCATCAACAAGCGTCAGGCGGCTTTAGGCGAGACCGAAAATTTTTCCGCTCAGTTAAAAGAGCTGCAAAGCGAGGTGGATTCGCTCTCTGCCTCTCTGCCGGCGGCCAAGGGAACTGTCAAGGCCGGGTGTTCGGGTTATTTTGTGTCTAAGACCGATGGCTATGAAAAGGTTCTTTCGTGCGATCATTTAGAAAGCATCACCCCTGCGTTTTTAAACGATATTGCCCCCGAAGAGATTTCAAATAGCGTGGTGGGGAAGATCGTATCCGATTATCGGTGGTACATCGCGGCGAATATGACGGTCAATGAGTCGCTGGGCTATAAAGAGGGCGACGCGTTGACCATTTACACCTCGGTTAAAAGCTATCCGCAGTTGTCGGTTACGGTGGAGCGCATCAATCTGTCGGAGGATTCCTCCTCGGCGGTGGTGCTTTTTGCCTGTGACGATATGAACAGCGAGCTTGCCACCATGCGCACCGGTCCCATGACGGTGGTTAAAAAGGAGTACAGCGGTCTTAAAGTTGCCCGCAGCGCTTTGCGGGTGGTCGATTCCGTCAAGGGGGTCTATGTGCTGAGCGGTATTCAGGCAAAATTTGTGCCGGTGGATATTTTATATTCGAACGACAGCTATATGATCTGCGATCAGCAAACCACGACCGAGGATCATCTGAGGTTGTATGACGAGGTCATTGTGAAAGGAAAAAGGCTTTATGATGGAAAAATTGTCAGCTGAGGAATTTGACGCGAATTTTGCCGAGGTGCGGCGTCGGGTACAGGCAGCTTGTGAAAAAGCGGGCAGAGACCCGCGGTCGGTCACCCTGCTTGCCGCCACCAAAACCGTGGATACCGATACCATCAATTACGCCATTGGCAAAGGGATCGAGTATATCGGTGAAAACCGCGTGCAGGAACTGCTTTCCAAATATCAGGGGCTTGCGCCGTCGCATCGTCATTTTATCGGGCATTTGCAGACCAACAAGGTCAAAGATA
>CAJOQU010000158.1 GCA_905236975.1 uncultured Clostridia bacterium | reverse complement strand
TTTTGTTGAATATCCTTTGAGGGCTTGTCGCCCGCGATCTTAATGTCCTGATCGGAATACAACATCCTTCACCTCCGGGGATCCTTTTTATTATCTTATATGTCCGAACGGACAGGTTTATGCCGTTATCTGTCCTTAAATTTGTTGCTGCGCACCGGGTGGCGCAATTTGCGCAGTGCCTTGGCTTCGATCTGCCGGATACGCTCACGGGTGACATTGAACTCCATACCCACTTCTTCCAAAGTGTGACAACGGCCGTCCTTCAAGCCGAAACGCAGGCGAATGACCGATTCCTCCCGCGGGGTAAGGGTTTTCAGCACACCGTCGATATCTTCATTGGTAATGGTTTTTAAAGCCGCCTCGTCGGGTGCCAGCGCGTCTTCATCACGGATGAAGTCCATCAAGCGGGAGTCCTCCTCCGGGCCGATGGGGGTCTCCATAGAGACCGGCTCCTGTGCTACCCGCATGATTTCACGCACACGCTCGACCGGCATTTCCATTTTTTCGGCAATGAGTTCTTCACTGGGTTCATAGCCGTTTTCGTGCAGCAGTTGACTTTGCACCTTTTTCAGGCGGTTGATGGTCTCGACCATATGCACCGGAATACGAATTGTACGCGCTTGATCGGCAATGGCACGGGTAATCGCCTGGCGAATCCACCAGGTCGCATAGGTGGAAAACTTAAAGCCCTTTTGGTAATCAAATTTATCCACCGCTTTGATCAGACCCACATTGCCCTCTTGAATCAAATCAAGAAAATACATCCCGCGGCCGACGTATTTTTTGGCGATGCTGACCACCAGCCGCAGATTTGCCTCGGTCAGGCGTTGTTTGGCGAGCTCATCGCCCTCGGCGATTTTAACGGCCAGCTCGATTTCCTCCTGCGAAGTCAAAAGCGGAACGCGACCGATTTCACGCAGATAGACCTTGACCGGATCGTCAAGGTTCATATTATCGAAATTCATATCCTCGTTGAGACGGTCCATGTCCATCTCTTCAAGTTTTAATTCATCGTCGGTCGGTTCCTCATCAAAGTCAAGATCCAGCGTCGGTGGCTCGGAAAACAGCTCCTCGGGGTCGTCGGGCGCGTTTTCGATCTCATCGAGACTGTCGTCTTCCCTTTCTTCGTCCGCAACCTCTTGGGCGGCTGTTTCCTGCGTTTCGGGTATTTTCAGTTCCTTTTCCATGCTTTACTTTCCCTTCGTTTTTTGGTTAATCATTTTTTGAAGTTCCTGTGCCCAATCCTCGGGCGATTTATCGGCGCTGTCAGCCATTTGGAGCATCATATCCTCTTCTAATATTACCCTGATACAATCTTTTAATACCGATTTCGGGTTTTGGCGCGCTTTTTCGCTGTTTTGAAGAGAGACTAAGTACCCAATTTCAGCCGGCAGCAGCTGCTCGGCAAAGAGCGAGATATCCAGTTGTTTTCCTTCGTCCAGTGCCGTAAGCAAAATCTCATAGATACGCCGATTGAGGGCAGTGACCATTTTCTCCGGCGGAAGCTGTTCTTTGGCGTCAAGATAAAAATCAGGATTTTTCAACAGCACCGCCAACAGTGTTTCCTCGGCCGCGGCTGCCTTTGGCGACCGTCTGCGTTCGGGATTGACGTCCTCACGGGCGGACTTGGGGCGAAGTACATCGGCTATCTCTTTTCGTCGCCGGGTTTTGATGCTGCGTTTGCGCAGTTCTTCTACCTTGGCGGTCAACGCCGTGCGGGACACCCCGTATTGGTCGGAAAGTCGGCTGATGTAAAGATCCCGTGCGACCACATCATCCGCCCCCGCCACGATTTCGGCCGCCGCGTTTAAGTATTTCAGCTTGCCTTCTTCAGTTTCAAGCGACAAGCCGTTTGCCGCCGTCAGCAATTTGTATTCCATATCGCTGACAGCGCCTTGCAAAAGCGCCGCAAAACGCTCGGGGCCGTTCTTTTTGATATATTCATCCGGATCCTTGCCATCAGGGATCACAACCACCCGGGTGGAAAGACCGGTGTTTGCAAGTAACTCGGCCGCACGGCGAATGGCCTTTTGCCCGGCGGCGTCGGCATCCATCATCAGGACGATCTCTTTGGTGTAACGCGCCAGCAGATTGGCCTGTTCTGTCGTAAAGGCCGTGCCAAGCGGCGCTACGGCATTTTGGAACCCCGCTTGATGCAGGGAGATGACGTCCATATTCCCCTCTACCAATATAATCTGTTCGGCGCAATAGTTTTTAGCAAAGTTCATGCCAAACAGATTGGCGCTTTTTTTGTAGACCGGTGTATCGGCGGTATTCACATATTTGCCGCCCTGCTTATCCTCCCCCGGCATGGCGCGGCCGCTGAAGGCAATGATATTGCCCCGAATATTGATGATGGGAAACATCACCCGTTTGCGAAAGCGGTCATACAAGCTGCCCCGCTGGCTTTTGCCCACCACATTGGCCGCGATCAGCTCGGATTCGGTGTAACCCTTCTGCTTTAAATGAACAAGCAGGGCGTCCCACGAATCGGGCGCGGCGCCAAGCCCGAAATGCCGGATCGTGGCAAGGCTCAGTCCCCTGCCGCGCAGATAATCCAGCGCCGGACGGCCATTTTCGCTCATCAAATACTGATGGAAAAAGCGCGCAGTATCACGGTTGATATCATAAATGCGGTTGCGCAGGCGCTGCATGGAATCGTCCACCCCGTCCTGCGGCAGGGCAACGCCCGACCGTTCGGCAAGCAATTTGACCGATTCCACATAGTCAAGATTTTCCATCAATCCGGTGAAGGTAAACACATCGCCCCCCGCTCCGCAGCCGAAGCAGTAAAAGGAGCCGTTTTCGGGGTAGACCGTGAACGAAGGCGTTTTTTCACTGTGAAAGGGGCACAGCCCCACCAGATTTTTGCCGCGGCGTTTCAGATTGACGTAAGGCGCGATCACGCTCTCGATATCGTTGCGGTATTTGATTTCCTGAATAATGTCTTCCGGGATACGCAAGAGCGGATCCTCCTTTCCAAACAGTTTACATAGGCGATTGCAAATGCAATCGCAATGAGGAATTAGGAATGAGCAATTAGGAATTATTTGTAAATTATAAATATTCGCCTAAAACAGTTTACAAGGTGCGCCGCACGTTTGGCGGCACTTTCAGCATTAGATCGACCAGGCCTTCGGAATAAATATATTGGAATAGGTGGTAATGGCGTAGTGATCGGTCATACCGGCAATATGATCCAGCACCGCACGTTCCTTCCCCTCGCGCTCGGCGATCTGCAACGACTCGGCCGTCAGCGCCTCGGGGTGTGCCATGAAATAATGATACAGCCCCTCAATAATGCCCGCCACTTTGGTCTCTTCAAACTTGGCGGTAGGGTTGGTGTAAACGCTTTCAAACAAAAAGCGGTGCAGATCTTCGCAATAGGCCGCTGTTTCAGCATCCATTTCAATGGTTTCACCGCTGTTTTGCACGATTGAAGTCACCAGTGTATGGATGCGGCGGCTTTTGGAATCGCCCAGTGCCGCCGTAATATCTCGCGGAATATCGCTTGCCGAGATAACGCCGGCACGAATAGCGTCGTCAATATCGTGGTTGATATAGGCCACGCGGTCAGCCAAACGGACAATGCGTCCCTCCAGCGTTTGCGCCTGCTCGCCGCAGGTGTGGTGCAAAACGCCGTCCAACACCTCATAGGTGAGGTTCAGCCCCTTACCGTCCTTTTCCAACACCTCGCAAACGCGGACGCTTTGCTCATAATGGGTAAACCCGGTGGCGGAAATCGCCGCCAATGCCCGCTCCCCGGCGTGGCCAAAAGGAGTATGCCCCAAATCGTGCGCTAAGGCAATGGCCTCGGTCAGGTCTTCATTCAAGCGGAGCGCCCGTGCAATGGTGCGGGCGATCTGTGCAACCTCCAACGTGTGGGTCAAGCGAGTACGGTAGTGGTCGGACTCCGGGGATAAAAAGACCTGTGTTTTGTGCTTTAAGCGGCGAAACGCTTTGGAATGGATCACACGGTCACGGTCACGCTGATAGCAGGTGCGAAGCTCACACGGCGGTTCCGGCGATTTTCGGCCGCGTGAATTTACGGCCAGCGCCGCACGCGACGACAAAAACCGGGCTTCGTTCTGTTCGGTCACAAGCCTTGTGCATTCCATGATTTTTTCATCCCTTTCCCATATTGAAACGACCAGATCTTATTTTATTCTAAAATTTCATGAACATTTTCGTCATTGGTCAAACTGCCGTCGCCGTTGACCGGAATTTTATCGCCAAGATAAGTAGGCTCCGGTCGAAAAAGACACCACAAAAAATCCTTGTCGCGCGCTAAAATTTCCCGCAGATCACGCGCGGTCTGGCCGCGATAGGCCTCTAAATCCGCCGAGACCCCCACCGCCTCAAGCCCCAGGCGCTCAGCGTCATACAGTGCGCGGTAAAGATGGTAGGTCTGCGTAACCACGATCACCCGCCGTGCTTCAAAAATTTCGTTAGCGCGATACATGGTCTCATAGGTTGAAAAGCCCGCGTGATCCATAAAAATATCGCTGTCGGGCACGCCGTGTTCCATGGCAAAGGCTTTCATGATGCCTACTTCGTTATAGTCCTCTGTGCCGTGATCGCCGCTCATCAGCAATTTACCGACCGCTCCGTTTTGGTACAGGGCGATAGCGGTCAGCAATCTGTCGCGCAGCATGGGCGTCGGTTTGCCGTTTCGCACACCTGCGCCCAAAACGATTGCGCAATCCCATTCCGCATGATCGGCCGCTTCTTCGGCGGGGATAATGTTTGATTGTGTGGTCCGCACCATATAAGCGTTCGGCAGCAACAGGAGCGCCGTTCCCGTCAACAACAGTGCGGCGGGGATCGCGATGATACGTTTGATCCTTTTGATCATGATTCCTCCATAATCGACAATGGGCATGATACCGGGGTTTGATTTTTGGAGATCATACCGATTCCCCTTCACATACGCCCTCTATTTACTTTATTAGACAAAAAAACAAAAAACCCTTTTTTAATCAAAAATTTTTACCGGACACAGAGTCTCCGCCACGGGCTCAGCGGTAATTTTAGCGGCAAAACCTTCACACAGGCGATCAAGAAAGTCCGGAACCGCCCCACTTTGTAAATGATAAATCAGCGTGACCTCATCGGCAAATTCGGTATTTTCCGGCACGCCGCCTGCCGCCTCGATCAGCTTGATCAGGCGGTCATGGTCGGCATAAGGACAACGGGTGCGCAAGACGGTACAAGGGGTCATCTTCGCGCGTTCGGCCGCGTTCACCGCGTCTTTTGCCGCCTTGGAGTAGGCACGCACAAGACCGCCCGTGCCAAGCAAAACACCGCCGAAATACCGTGTGACCACCAACAAAACATTGGTAAGGCCACTGCCTTCCAGCACCTCTAAAATCGGCTTGCCCGCCGTACCGTGCGGTTCGCCGTCATCTGAAAAGCGACGCGTTCCGTCCGCCAGCGAATAAGCATAGCAATGGTGTTTGGCGTCCCAATACCGGGAACGGACGTCCCGCAGTAAAGCCGCCGCCTGTTCCTCGCTTTCGCAAGGGGTAAGCGCCGCCAAAAAACGGGAATGCTTTTCGGTATATTCCGCCCGGGCTTCCCGCAATACGGTGATATATTCCTGCATCAAGCCACCCCCAAAAAGAAAAACCGCGACTGCCCAACGACAGCCGCGGAGTAAAAGGTCTTAGTTTTCAATACCGAAACGCTTTTTAAAGCGATCAACACGTCCGCCGGTGTCAACCAATTTTTGTTTACCGGTAAAAAACGGATGACATTTAGAACAAATATCCAAACGGATATCCTTTTTTGTAGAGCGTGTCTCGAATTCCGCACCGCAAGCGCATTTTACGGTCACCTTTTCGTACTGCGGATGAATACCTTCCTTCATGTTTGTCACCCCTTTCAACTCATAACATATGAATCATACCACAACTTTTGCAAAATTGCAAGCATTTCTTTTAATTGGAAAAAATTTTTTTAAAATCTTCGTAAAGCTCGACCGTTTTAAAGCGCATTTCGTAGCGCCGGGGATTTTCGGCGATGGCGGTACCGGCCTCTCCCACGCTGTCGGAAAGACGTGCATCAGAGGCGGCGGGCAGGCAAAT
>CAJOQU010000157.1 GCA_905236975.1 uncultured Clostridia bacterium | reverse complement strand
TCGGCATGTTTTGCGGTTGCCGCATCTTTGATGTGGCGAGCAAAACGCCGTCTCTATATTGTGTATAGCGTGATTTTTCACGCTATCGCCTCATCTTCTCCCATAGGCAGAATCTTTTCAAAAGGAATACGCATACGCTTTGGGATCACTTGCATAATTTACCACATTGTAAAATCAAGTGTATATGATCGTGTCCAACTAATGTCCAACATATCGGGATTCGAATGAATATTTCACATGCCATTTTACACCGTTCGTGAAAATAACCGAAAAGATTATATCCCTTGCGGAACGATCATTACACCAACTCCCATAAAAAAGGCGTTAAGGAATAAATTTTTTACACCGTGTTTGTTGGACATTTGTTGGACAATAATCTGTATAATGTCCTGTGGTAAAAATGAAAAGGAGCAAAAACCATGTCAATCAAGGGCGTAAGATTACGGTATTTTGCTCCGGCGTTCGCCGTTTTTCCATCATCACAGGAACTTATAAACCATTAAGAAGGTTCAACAGGGGATGTTATGAAGATCATTTGCGTAGATGACGAACCGCTTATTCTGAATATGACGGTCGATCTCTGCCGGGAACTTCCGCAAAATCCGGATGTGAAGGGTTTTTCCAATGCAAAAGACACCCTTCTGTGGCTTGAGGATCACACGGCAGATATTGCATTGCTTGATATCAACATGCCGGATATGAGCGGTTTGGAGCTTGCTGTGCGGATCCGCGAGAACAATCCGGACACGGCGATCATTTTCCTGACAGGTCATTCAAAATACGCCGTAGACGCTTTTAAGCTACATGCCTCAGGGTATCTTTTGAAGCCGGTCAACAAAAAACGCCTCGCCGAGGAGATCGATTACGCCATGAGTCTTCGCCGGGCTCACCGTAACCCGCCGGATAACGGCTTACACGTTTCGGCGCACACTTTCGGAGAATTCGATCTTTTCGTAGACGGTCAGCTCGTTTCCTTCCCGCGCTCTAAATCGAAGGAGCTTTTGGCATACTTGATCGACAGGCAAGGCGGCAGTATCACAAGGGCGACCGCCTTTGCCGTGCTTTGGGAGGACGCGGTATATGACCGTTCCATGCAAAAACAGCTTGATGTTATCATCCGTTCGCTCCGTTCTGCTTTGGAGAGCGCAGGGGCGGAAGATATTTTTGAAATGAAGCAAGGCGCAATGCGCGTTTGCCCTGAAAAAATAGACTGTGATATGTATCGGTTTTTGAATGGCGATGCCATAGCGGTCAACAGTTACCGCGGCGAATATATGAGCGCCTATTCCTGGGCAAGTCTGACAGAAGCTTTTTTGAATCGGATGCAAAAGCGAATGTAATATGGCGGCAGTAAAATACGTCGGAAAAGTATATTAGTATCGTAGGTAAAAAAGATGCTTGAATGGGTTCATGATTTTGAGATTGGGTGGAAGATCGCTTTTTGGTTTTTCATGGCCGTGTTGATTGTGTTGATCGCATGGGGCGGCACAAAACTGAATAAACGGGTTTTCAAGAAAATTCAGGAAAAGAATCACAGTATTCACATTGCTTTCTTTGAAAAAATCAATGCCCTTATTATTGTTGTTTTCTGCATCGTCTTTGTCATATCCTTGTTCAGCGGAACAAAAACCGTTTGGCAGACCATTTTCGGCGGAACGGCGATCATCAGCGCGGTGCTTGTATTCGCGGCGCAGGACGTTATCAAGGATATCCTTGCCGGGTTGATGATCAGCATATATAAGCCCTTTGAGATCGGCGACCGGATCGTTCTGGAAGACGGAACGGCGGGAATTGTGGAGAAAATCACGCTGCGGCATGTGGTGTTGATCGGGATCGATAAGCTTCGCACGATCATTCCCAACAGCAAGCTTAACGCCATGCAGCTCGACAATACCAGCTATGAAAGTGAATTTCGCTCCATACAGTTTCGTTTTCCCGTAAGCTATGACAGTGATATGGAGCTTGTCAAAAAGGTGATTGCCGACGCGGTGGAGAAAAGTGAGTATTCCGTTCCCGGCAAACTGAACCGGGACGGTTCGCACAGTTACGGTTCGGTTTATTTTATTTCGTTTGCCGATAGCGCGTTGATCATGGCTGTTACGGTGTATTATGAAAAGATATACCGTTCAGAGGTCATTTATAATGATATCAATACCAGAGTGCGCGAGGCGCTAATCGCCCATCATATCGAGATACCGTACAACTACATCCATGTTGTCACAACGGAAAAAGAAAAGTGACCGACGGCACTAACTATTAGTAAATA
>CAJOQU010000156.1 GCA_905236975.1 uncultured Clostridia bacterium | reverse complement strand
CGGCGCGGCTTTGTACGCCAAACGGTGCGAACATTCCGCCCTGATCGACCGCGAGGCCTTAAAAAGCTTTCAGCATACCGCCAAATCGGCTGTTTGCAACGGCTGTACCAATCATTGCCGCCTGACGGTAAACATGTTCGGCGACGGCAAGCGCTTTATTTCGGGCAACCAGTGCGAAAAAGGGCTTGGAAAGCAGGAGGCGGCCGAGCCGCTGCCAAACCTGTACGAATTTAAACGGAATTACTTAACGTCGCTCCCGTCGGGCGAGGGCACACGGGGAAAAATCGGCCTGCCGCTGGCGCTTGGTATGTATGAATTGCTGCCGCTTTGGCACGGCATTTTTGAAAAGCTGGGATTTCAAGTCGTGGTTTCGCCCATGTCTACCCGCCGCCTGTACGAAAAGGGGCAGTTCTCCATCCCGTCGGATACGGCGTGTTATCCCGCCAAAATCATGCACGGGCATATCGAAACCTTGATCGAGCAGGGGGTCGACGCCATTTTTTACCCCTGCCTGACTTATAATATGGACGAAAAAATGACCGATAACCACTACAACTGCCCGGTGGTGGCCTATTATTCCGAACTGCTTCACGGCAACGTGGAGGAATTGGCTGATGTGAAATTCCTGTACCCTTATTTGAACATCAACAGTAAGCGGGAATTAACCAAAGAACTGTATACTTACCTTATCAATTATTACGATCTTACCAAAGCCGAGGTCAAGGCGGCGGTGGAATACGGGCTTGAACGCTATGCCGCTTATATGCAGGCGGTGCGGGACGAAGGCGCCCGGGCGCTTGCCTTTGCGCGGGAGCATCATAAACGCATCATGATTTTGGCGGGGCGGCCGTACCATATTGACGCTGAGATCGGTCACGGTATTGATAAACTGGCCACTTCGCTTGGATTTGTGGTGGTCAGCGAAGACAGCGTTTTCGGATTAGCCGAACCCTTTACCGTAAAGGTTTTGAACCAATGGACTTATCACGCGCGCCTGTACCGTGCGGCGCGTTATGCCGCCGAGCATGACGATACCGAGCTTGTGCAGTTGGTCTCGTTCGGGTGTGGGGTAGACGCCATCACCACCGATGAGGTGCGTGCAATTTTAGAGGACGCCGGCAAGTACTACACCCAAATCAAGATCGATGAGATCACCAACCTCGGCGCGGTCAAGATTCGACTGCGCAGCTTGCTTGGCGCTTTGGATGAAAGGAGCCACAACAGTGGAAGACCGTAAATATATCCCTTTTACCGAGGAAATGCGGAAGGACTATACCATTTTGGTGCCCAATATGCTGCCACGGCATTTCAAACTGTTTTTGCGCATTTTTGAAAGCTATGGCTACAAAATGGAGCTGTTGGAGTCTTCAGGGCAGGAGGTTGTGGAAAAGGGTCTGAAATATGTCCATAACGACACCTGTTACCCTGCTATTCTGGTCATCGGCCAGTTTCTTGACGCGCTGACCAGCGGCAAATACGACCCCCATAAGACCGCGCTGGTGCTGTTTCAGACCGGCGGCGGCTGCCGCGCCTCCAATTATATCTTTTTGCTGCGCAAGGCGCTGGAACGGGCGGGCTACGGCTATGTGCCGGTCATTTCGTTCAGCCTGGCGGGGTTGGAAAAACACCCGGGTTTCAAGTTGACCGTGCCCCTTTTGCTGCGCCTGTTTTTTGCAATTATTTACGGCGATATGCTGTTGACGTTGGTCAACCAGTGCAAGCCGTACGAAATCAACCCCGGCGAGACCGAGCGCCTTGCCGACGAGCTGACGACTTTGCTTGCCGAAAAAATGCAGAAGGAAGGCGTATCCTTCAAAAAGGTAAAGCAGAATTGTAAAATGATTTTATCCCGCTTTGCGGCCATTCCCCGGCGGCAGGAGCCAAAGGTACAGGTTGGGGTAGTAGGCGAAATTTATGTGAAATATTCGCCCTTCGGCAATAATAATTTAGAGCAATTTTTGATCGACGAGGGCGCCGAGGTCACCGTGCCCGGATTGTTGGATTTCTTCATGTACTGTGTGGTCTCCAACATGACGGATTACGAGCTTTACGGCCTTCATAAACTGCGCTACCCGGTGGTCAAATTTGTGTTTCGGTATTTGGTAAAACAGCAAAACGCCATCATCGACCTGATCAAAGAAGACGGTACTTTTAAGGCGCCCACACCCATCACCCACACCATGGAATTGATCCGTGAGCAAATGGGGCTCGGCACCAAAATGGGCGAGGGCTGGTTGCTGCCGGCTGAAATGCTGGAACTGAATGACAGCGGCGTACATAATATCGTTTGCACGCAGCCGTTCGGCTGTTTGCCGAATCATATCTGCGGCAAGGGCATGATGAAACCGTTAAAAGAGAAGCACCCCGATATGAATATCGTCGCGATTGATTACGACGCGGGCGCCTCCCGCGTGAATCAGGAAAACCGCATTAAGCTGATGCTGGCAAACGCCCGCGCCCGGTTGGAGGAGCAGACCCGCGAAGACGGCGTCTCCGCCGCGCCCGCGCCGGAAAAGGCGGCGGCTGTGGTTTCATGAATAAGTTTGAAAATTTTTCCCCTTTTCAGTCATAAGAAATCCCCCAAGCCTCGGCTTTTTGCTGAGACTTGGGGGTTGCTTTATTACGAATTATTTCTTCTTCCATTTAGCATACAGGGTCTTGTTGCCGGTGGAGCCTTTGG
>CAJOQU010000155.1 GCA_905236975.1 uncultured Clostridia bacterium | reverse complement strand
TCTAAATACTCCAGCAGCTTATCGGGATTTTCGGAAAAGAAAAACAGCTTTAAATTTTCGGGCGGCATAAACAGCTTTTCCACCATGCTTTCAAGCTGTTTTTTCAAATCGTTATAATACCCATGAATATTAAACACCGCAATGGGCTTGGTATGTCGCCCCAATTGTTTCAAGGTCAGCACCTCGAAAAACTCGTCTAACGTGCCGGGGCCGCCGGGCGTGACAAGAAACGCGTCTGCCAGTTCTTCCATTTTTTGCTTGCGTTCCCGCATGGTCTCGGTATAAAGCAACTCGTCGCAGTGCTGAAAAAGCACGCCGTCCACATTAAAAAAGGAGGGGGCAATGCCAACCACCCGGCCGCCGCCCGCTTTCACACCACGCGCCGCCGCACCCATCAACCCCTGGGCGCCGCCGCCGAAAATCATGTGGTGGCCGCGTGCGGCCAATTTAGCGCCAAGCTCCTCGGTTGAATTGACATAAGACTTCGCAATGGCAGGGCTGGAGGCTCCGTAAACACAAATATTCATGGAAGTTCACATTCCTTTCCGTTCAACACTGCGCTGATCAACCGATCGCCCGCATAAACAAGCTTGAGCGAGAAAAAAGGCGCGCCTTCTTCGATCAGCTTTAAAAAAATTTTATCACCCTGCCAGATGGGCAGCTCATAAAGCGCCTGCTTGTCTACCCAACACAGGTCGCCTTCGTCACATTCGATCAAGTCCCCCGAAAAATCAAGACTGTGGAATAAGTGCATGTATTCGGTCTCCCACCGGTCCGAAACAAAGGTCACAATGCCGCAGTAGCGCGCCTGCCCCATAACAAGGCCGGTCTCTTCCAAAACCTCGCGGCGGGCACATTCTTCGGGGCTTTCCTTGTCTTCAAATTTGCCGCCGATGCCGACCCATTTGTCGCGGTTGAGGTCGTTTTCCTTTTTCACACGATGCAGCATTAAATATTTTCCGTCTTTTTCCAAATGGCAAAGGGTGGTATTCTTCATTCGTCCTGCTCCCCTTCCGGCACGGTCGCAGCGGGAACAAAACCATTGATGTAATAAATAGCGGAATCAACATTTTCCTGATCGAAAATATTGTTATACTGAATTTTTTCGTATTCTTCCAACAAGGTTTTATACGGCGAAACATCGCTCCATTTATAATAATTTCCTTCGTTGTCAATATACCCGGTGGTGTCAATAACCGGCAGGGTCTCAGATAAATTGAGCAGATACTGATTGTACTCTGTCATTTTAACCCCGGCCGTTTTCAGCACCAACGACGACAAATAGTTGGAGCTGAGCTTGTCGATCTGCCGTTCCTCAATATCGTAATTCGCCCAAATAATAAAGGGGGTCACATAACGGTTTTGCTGTTGCTCAATCGTCAGGTTGGAGAGATCGGATACCCCCATGATCTCGGCAATGAACTTGGTCTCGATCGAGGGCTGGTGATCGCCGAACATGCAAATCACGGTGGGCTCCTTGACGGATGAAAAATATTCGATCAATTCTTTGAACGCATCGTCACTGGCCTTCACAAGCGACAAATATTTGTTGGCCTTAATGTAGCCGTCCGAAACGGAAGTGGCATAAACGCATTCATCAAAATTCACACAACTGTTGGTGTACCCGCCATGATTCTGCATGGTCACATTCAGGGCAAAATAGGGCACGGATTTGTCGCGGTTTTCGAAATTTTCAATCAGCAGCTTATAATTGTAAGAATCACTGATATACTGCCGAATCAACATGTTTTGACCGGGATAGTTTTCTTCCACCAGCTGCTGTAAGTAATTGGGGTCGCTGCCGTTGTCGAGATACTCCTGCATGAGCGAAATATCCATAATATCTTCCAGGCTGGTAAACCGGTCAAACCCCAGCAGATTATACACGCTGGTTCGGCGCCAGCCGGCGGCGTAATAGGGGTGCAGCGCGTAGGAAGAATACCCCTGCGCCTCTAACGTGGAAACCAAAGACGCCATGGGATTTTTAATATACAGCATATATGCGTTGCTGCCCGACGGCAAAAAGGCGATGGAATGCCCGGTCAAAAATTCAAACTCGGTGTTTGAGGTGCCCGCCCCCACCACCGGCACATACAAATTGCCCTTGATGGTGTTTTTGGTCAAGCTGTGCATAAAGGGCATGTAATCCCGGTTGGTTTCAAGCTGTCCGCACACCTGCAAATCAGACAGCGACTCATTCATAATGCAAATGATGTTGGGCTTGGCGTAGTCGTCATCCACCGT
>CAJOQU010000154.1 GCA_905236975.1 uncultured Clostridia bacterium | reverse complement strand
GGAGTCATGCGTTTTTCGGTGCGTGGCTTTGGCTGCGCACTTTTTTATTGCATTCATCATCTTCATATGATATAATGCACTTGCGACTCAGTTTCATAATGTGCAATCAAAGTAAGCATTTTTCTTTGGTAAAAATGCATGCTCTTATTTTGCATACTTTGATTGTTTGTAAAACTGAGTCGCGTCAGCAGAGTCATGCGTTTTTCGGTGCGTGGCTTTGGCTGCGCACTTTTTTATTTTTGGGGGAAAACGAAATGAAATGTGAAAATGATTTTTGTATTTATGAAGCAAACGGAAAATGCATTTTAGACGAGATTTCAATCAATTCTTTGGGCGCTTGCGATGAATGTATTTATCCGAATATTGACCGCGATTATCTGGAAAAGCAAAAGCAAAAACTGTTAAAAAAATATGAGGAAATAGACAACCGATAAAAAGGGCTGCAGCAAAATAAAAAATGCTGCAGCTTCTTTTAAAGTGGATATAATTTTTAAAATGAGGCTTATTCCGCCAATCCTTCGGAAATTCCCATGCAAATGATCCCTAAAAAGACGATGAATATGATCATGTAATGCTTAAAGGACAGCTTTTCCTTTAAGATGATGCGCGAAAGCAGTACCGAAAAAACGCAATAGGCTGAAATCATGGGCGCGGCCACGGTGGGATTATCGCCCAATGCGTAGATATAGGCAAATTGCCCTGCCGTTTCACAACAGCCGCCGGCAAGCTTGGGGGCGTCCCACTTGAAGCTTAATTTTTCATGCTTGAGCACGAAAACGTAAAGGAAGGCCAGCACACCCATCACAAAGAAGGTGTATTCATAGGCAATATTTGCGGAATCTTCGCTGACATATTCCATGTCCAGCAAAATGGCGTCCGCAAAGGTGCCGAGTCCGTCTAACAGGCAGTAGAAAATCGGGAAAAACACCGCAATAAAACCGCTTTTAAAGTGCTTGTTTTCCGGGCTTTCGGCCAGGGCGGCCGATTCGGTATCGTACTTTTTTTCAATGAACGCCAGGCAGATAACGCCGAAGCAAACCAGCACAATGCCCGCCCAACTAAGCAGATCCGGCATTTGGCGCAAAAAGATCAAACAAAGCAGGCAAGCGACCGCGCCCGAGGAATTGCAAATAGGTGATGAGACCGAAAGCATGATATAACGCAGCCCCACATACCCTAAAATCATGGACGCAACGTAACAAACAATGGCCGGAGAATACTTCAAAAAATCAATGGGATGAAATTCCGTGCCGAGAATCAGCTCTACTGTGGCGTGAATACCCATAATAAGCCCCACGGCAGAGACGATCTTCCAATGACTGTATTTGTCTTGCGGGTTGGAACCCATTTTCGAAAACAGGTCGGAGCCTCCCCAAAAAACAATCGCTACCAGCGATAAAATAAACCACATAAAAACACAAAACCTTTCTAAAAAGCAAAATGCAGGCAAAAACCAGCGGTACAGGTGATATTTACCATCTGTACCATTTCACCTTTTTATCAAAAAAACGTACCAAATCAACTTCCCAGTTTTTTGGCAAAGTCTGCGAGTTCTTCGTCGCTGTAAAATTCAATGGTCAAGGTTCCCCTGCCTTTGCCGCTGGGGTTAATACGAATTTTGCGGTGCAGTTCGTTTTTCAAAGAAAGCGCCACTTCACTGTAAAAGGTGGAGTTTGCGGGTTTTACGCTTTTTTTAGTCGGTTTGGCGTTTGCCATGCGTTCTAATTCCCGCACCGAGGCGCCGTCAGCCGCGGCAAGCAGCATGGCCGCACGGCGATCGGGATCGTCGCAGGCAAGCAAAGCGCGTGCGTGCCCGGCGGTGATCACGCCGCGCCGCAAAGCGTCTAATTCGGTGTCGGTAAGGGATAAAAGCCGCAGGGCGTTGGCTACCGCGCTGCGGGAACGACCCACCCGGTGAGCCACCTCCTCCTGTGTTAAGCCAAAGGAATCCATTAACGAACGGAAACCAAGCGCTTCCTCCACGGCGTTCAGGTCTTCGCGCTGTAAATTTTCAATCAACGCCAGCTCCGCCAGGGTTTGATCGTCCGCTTCTTTGATGATGACCGGCACTTCGGTAAGCTCTGCCATGCGGCAGGCGCGCCAACGGCGTTCTCCGGCAACAATTCTATATCTGCCATCTGCTGTAGGTGAAACCACAATAGGTTGTATAAGACCGTGCTGTGCAATGCTGTCTGCCAGTTCGGCAAGAGCGGTTTCATCAAAGTCTTTACGCGGTTGATCGCGGTTGGGTTCAATTTCGGAAAGGCGCAGCGAGACCACACCCTCGCTTTCTTGTGCGTTTTGGTTGAAAAGGGAATCCAATCCCCTTCCCAGCCCCCCTTTTTTTGGCGGCATAACGTTATCTCCTGTTCTTTTTCAAAAATTCTTTGGTAAGATCGGTATAAGCGGCGGCGCCTTTGGACCGTTTGTCGTAATATTGAATGGGCATACCGTAGCTTGGTGCCTCGGAAAGCCGTACCGCCCGCGGGATCACGGTTTTATACAGCTTGTCCGAAAAATACTTTTTCAACTCGCTGACCACCTGCGCTGTTAAATTCAAGCGGCCGTCATACATGGTCAACACAATTCCCTCGATCTCCAGCGTGGGATTATAAAGCCGTTTGATTTGACGAATCGAGGCCATCAGTTGCGACAAGCCCTCTAATGCGTAATACTCGCATTGCAGAGGCACCAGCACCGTATCGCAGGCGGTAAGCGCGTTGATGGTGATAAGCCCCAACGAAGGCGGACAATCGATCAAAATATAGTCATAGCTTTCACGCAAAGCCGCCAAGGTCATCTTCAATTGCGCCTCACGGTGGTCGGCCTCGATCAGATCCACCTCAGCGGCGGCCAAATCCATGGAGGACGGAATAACCGACACATGGTCAAATTCGGTTTGAAGAACCGCTTCCCGCGCTAAGCCCGTGCCGACAAGCAGTTCATATGTAGTGGTTTTAACGGTTTTTTTATGGATCCCAAAACCGCTGGTGGAGTTTCCCTGCGGATCGGCGTCGACCAGCAGTGTTTTTTTACCGGCAAGCCCAATACCCGCCGCCAAATTCACAGCAGTGGTGGTCTTGCCCACCCCGCCTTTTTGGTTTACAATGGCAATGATTTTTCCCAATGCCCGGCCCCCTATCAAAAAACACATTCGTATCCGCTGAAAGCGAAAAGGAATGTGAATGTTTCACGTGAAACAATTTGTCTTTTATAATTATATCAGAATCCCGAAAAAATGTAAAGAATTTTATACAATAAAAAAGCCCGGCTTTTAAGCCGGGACGGAAAAAAGACGCGGGTTACGTTTTATCGCCGGGTTTCACAAAAAGGGACATCAAGTAGCCAAAAACCACAGATGCGGTGATGCCGGCCGCGGCGGCGGTGAGACCTCCCGCAAAAATGCCCATAAACCCATATTGGTGAATCGCATCCTTCACACCGGTGGCAAGGCTGTATCCAAATCCGGTCAGCGGCACGGTTGCGCCCGCCCCTGCAAAACGAACCAACGGTTCGTAAAGACCGATGGCGGTCAACACGACCCCGGCAACCACAAAGGAAACCAGTATCCGCGCAGGGGTCAGGTTTGTAAAATCAATGAGTATCTGCCCGATCAGACAGATGGCGCCGCCCACAAAAAAGGCGATTACGCACTGTAAAAACAAATCCATCGTATTCTCGATCCTTTCCAAAATGTTTCACGTGAAACATTTAAAGGATTCCCATAACGATGGAAATTATGCAAGAAATAATTACATTCATAATAAGAGCCTGTCATGCCGCTTTGTCAGACGCTGTTTTATAACCGGATTCCGTAAATTTCTGCAATTCCCTGACAAACGGCGGCGTAATCAATATGGCGCACGCGGATGTGGTCGGCCGCCTCGGAGCGCACGGTGGCGCGAATGCTGCAGGTGCCGCGCCGCAAATCAGGCGGGAATCGCATAATTTTAATTTCGCCGATATTTTCCTTCGGGCAGTATAGCTCGGTGGTGCGAAAGCCCTTAACGCTTTTGGCGGCCAAATTGTCGCCGAATTTCACCGACCCAAACTTCCATTCAAACACACATAAATAAGCGTGATAGACAATAATCACAGCTGTGACCAAATTTAAAAACAAAATAAGACTGCGAAATTCCTCAAAGAAAACAGCCGGTATAACCGAAACCGTGAACAAGGCGGTCATATAAAGCTTTGGCCAAAACAAAAAACGGTTCAGGGTTCTGCCATCCGGTGCGGCGTGAATCGCCGGACCGTCGGCTTTTAAAAAAGGAAAAAAAGTCGAGAACTGCTGTTGGATCTCGTTCCGGCGGGCGCTTGGCACCAGCACGGCTTCTTCCGACCGGGTATCGCCGTAGCCGCCCACGCTCACCTTCATCACATAGCGGCGAAAAAGGCGCATCAAGGGTGTTTGGTCGATTTTAACGTCGTTGACCGAGCTTTTTTTAAAAAAGGCGCGCCGCCGCACAAAAAAACCGGATTTGACTTCCATGGTGGTTTCGTCCGTTGCAAGGGTAAAGTTGATGGTCTTAAGAAGCGAATAGACAAAAGCCACAGCGTAGCTCAACAAAAAAATCAGCGTAACGGCATTGACAATCGGCGGAAAAACGGTTTGGAACCGTTCGGAAACCGTGTTGATCTCATCTAAAAGCATGCGGTCGATGGCAAGCCCCAGCAGACGACCGGTTTGATGGATAACGGGTACGGCGATAATCATGCCGGTGACGGCCGACGAGGTGGTGGCCGCCATAATGGCAACCTTAATGGCGGAAAATTTCACGGTGGTGCGTTCGACATTGCCGTATATCAGTTCGGCGAACCGTTCGCTGTCACGAAAACGGAGTTTATATTCAAAGTCGGCTCTGCCCTGCAGTCCGGCTTCGGTATGAATTTGCATGGTAACGGCGTGAAAAACGGCGTCCAGTGGGTTTTGCATGGCTCGCACCGACGATAGCTTTTCGATTGGAATGACCGCACGCGAGCGCAGAATCACGCCGATTTGTACGGTAACGTTTTGCTTCGAAATTATCAGACGGAACGAACGGCAGCGCAATGCCGCGATCAGGGTGATGACCGAAACGGCCACGATTTCCAGCCCTAAAACGCCCGTGATCTTGCGGCTGATCCAGTATTGCAGAAGGCCCTTCAATACCGGCAGAATCAGCACAAAGCGGAAAGGCTTCATGAGCTTCAGCATCATAAACGGATGCGCGTGAAATTCTTGTTTCAATTGTCCCCCTCCTTTGTGACCGAATGAATGAAAAGCTGCACATCGGCATCGCTAAGCTCGGGGATAAACAAACTGCTGCGTGCCGCCTTCAGGCTGATAGCGGCAAGCCCCATGGATTTGGATAATGGGGTCGAAAAGCTTTGCACATAGACCAATTTAGAAAAGGGCATAATATGAGAGGAACGAATGAAAACGCCGCGCCGAATGACAATGGCGTTTTGGGGAAACTGCACCTCATAGCTTTGAAAATAGCGAGGAAAATACCAAAAAATCAGCCAAAGCGAAAGCACTAACACAAAAATCGCGGGCAAAAGGAACCATTTTGACAAATACAAGAAAAAAAGGCATAGCAAAAAAGGCACTCCGCCAACAAGGGCGACGCGTAACTGCCACAATCGCAAGGTTTTTTGGGGCAAAGGATTTTGGTTCATGACGATCTCTTCCGGTTTACATAATTATTTTTTGTTTTTGATTTTATCCCAATACTCTTTATATTGTTGCTCGGTTTTATTGGGTCCAAACTCAAAATATCGAGTGTCCTTTAATTCGTTCGGCAAATATTGCTGGTTTACATAATGACAAGGAAAATCATGCGGATAAAGATAGTGTTGCCCTTTCACGGCCGCATCTTCCCCATCAAAATGCTTATTTTGCAGCTGCCTTGGAATATTCCCGGTTTTTCCGGCTTCCACATCGGCCATGGCGCGGTTGATGGCGTTATAGGCCGAGTTGGATTTGGGAGAGGTCGCCACCAAAATGACCGCGTTGGCAAGGGGGATGCGCGCTTCGGGCAAGCCGACCTCTTTAGCGGTATCGACCGCCGCCTTCACAATGGGGATGATCTGCGGGTAGGCAAGCCCGACATCTTCATTGGCACAGACCAACAACCGGCGGCAGGCCGAAGGCAGGTCGCCGGCCGCAAGCAGTCGGGCAAGGTAGTAGACCGCCGCATCGGGATCAGAGCCGCGCATGGATTTTTGATAGGCCGAGATCACATCGTAATGTTCGTCGCCTTCACGATCATAGCGAACCGCGTTGGAGGCTAAAATCTCTTCCACGGATTGGTCGGAAATATCAATCCCCCCATCGGTTTCGGCGGTCAGAATGCAAAGCTCCAGCATGTTGAGTGCGCGGCGCACATCCCCTGCGGCGGCGGTACTGAGCTTGTGCAGGGAAAGGGGCGACAGGGTGATCGGCTTTTGTTTTTCCGCGCTTAAAATGCCGATAGCACGGGTGACAACCCCCTGAATATCGGCCGCCGTCAAGGGTTTGAACTCAAACACGGTAGAACGGCTTAAAATCGCGTTATAAACATAAAAATAGGGGTTTTCTGTGGTGGCGGCAATCAGGGTGATATCGCCGTTTTCAATGTAGGAAAGCAAAATTTGCTGTTGCTTTTTGTTAAAATATTGTATCTCGTCAAGATAGAGCAAAATGCCCGCTCCGGCCTCAATGGTGCCAATGGAGGCCACAATTTCTTTAATATCGGCCGTAGAGGCGGTGGTGGCGTTCAAATAGCAAAGCTTTTTACCGCTGGTTTTAGCCAGAATATTGGCCACGGTAGTCTTTCCGACCCCGGACGGGCCGTAAAAAATAAGGTTGGGTATGGTTCCCGAATCTACAATGCGGCGAAGAATTTTACCCTCGGCCAGCAAATGCTGCTGCCCGGCGACCTCGTCAATGGTTTGCGGGCGCAGGCGATCCGCAAGAGGAGCGCTCATGCCGGCTTCCCCCTCTCTGAAATTGAAATTTTGTATTTTTATGATATCATATTTTTGTGGCAAGGACTTCGAAAAACCAAATCCCGTCCGGGCGCAGAGACTGCACCGGCCTACACCCTGCTGTAAAGGATCTCGGCCTTGCCGGACAGGGTCACGGGCAGTCCCGCCGGGACAAATAAGCTCTCCCCCTTGTCAAGCGTCAGCGAGCCGTCACACCAAGTGCAATCGGCCTTGCCTTCTAACACCACAAGGGAGAAAAAGCTGTCCGGTTCGCAAAAATCACCGCAGCCGTTAAGCGATAAAAGCTGTGCGGTAAAAAGGCTGCAGGCGGCCAGCTCACGCAGGCGGCCGAAGGGGTGCTCGGTCACCTTCCCCACCTGCCCGTAAGGGTGAGACGGCTTTTCGCGGTTGGTCACGCACAAGGCTTTTTCCACATGTAAAGGGCGGGGTTTGCCGTCCGCCCCCAAGCGGCCGTAGTCCGAAACGCGATAGGTGGTGTTGGAGTTCTGCTGGACTTCGGCGATCAAGATACCCGCGCCGATGGCATGCAGCGTGCCCGCCGCGATGAAAAAGACGTCGCCCTTGTGTACCGGCACAAAATGGCAGATCTCGGAAAGCGTATTCTCGCGGATACGGCGCTCGAATTCCTCTTTGGAGACGGCACGGTCAAAGCCGTAAATCAGCCGGGCGCCCTCGTCGCAGTCCACCACATACCACATTTCGGTTTTGCCGAACTCACCCTCGTGGGCAAGGGCATAGTCGTCATTCGGGTGAACCTGAACGGATAGTTTGTCTTTGGCGTCGATCAACTTGATCAGCAACGGAAAATACGGGAACGCGGCGGCTTTGCTTCCGAGCGCCCCCGCCCCCCAAAGGGACAGGACTTCAGACAGCGTGCGGCCTTTATATTCGCCGTTCAACACCGTGTTTTGCCCGTCCTGATGACAGGAAAGCACCCAGGCCTCGGCGGCCTTTTGCGCGTCGGTTTGGTAGCCGTATTCGGTTTTTAATTTGGTGCCGCCCCATAAATAATCCTTCAGGGCAGGGCGTAATAATAATGGATACATCCCCATAGCCTCCCGCGGAGTTTTTTATCAGTATAGCAGAAAACCGGGCGAAAATCAATTCGCAAAAAAGAAAAAACACTTGATTTTCCTACTTGCTTAGTAGTACAATAGGATAATAGGACAGGCAGAGGCTTAAAAAGAAAGCGAGGACGTTTCATGATCTCAACAAAGGGACGGTATGCAATCAGCATTTTATTAGATTTGGCAGAACACCAAAACGGCGATTATATTCCCATGAAATCGGTGGCGGAACGGCAGGAAATATCGCTGAAGTATATCGAACGCATTCTGCCCGCGTTAAAATCCGGGGGCTTGATCGACAGCAGCCACGGCAAGGGCGGCGGGTACAAGCTTTCGCGTGAGCCGGATCAAATTACCCTGTGGGATATTCTGCGTTTGGCTGAGGGGGATTTGGCGCCGGTGGCCTGTCTGCGCCGTGACGCGGCGCTCTGTGATCGCGCCAATGAATGCCGCACACTTGGAATATGGGAAAAGTATTACCAAATAACGGAAGAGTATTTCGCCGGCATTACCCTTGCCGATTTAATGGAGCGGGAACAGCCGGATAATTATGTGATTTGATTGAACCGTATGGGGTTCAACTCTCGCCAGCCTAAGCATAGCACGACCATCCGAACTCGATTTTAGCGGATGAATTTTGTGCTCTGCTTCGTTAAAATACTCGGAAATCCGTCAGG
>CAJOQU010000153.1 GCA_905236975.1 uncultured Clostridia bacterium | reverse complement strand
GTTTGCAGTTAAGGCCAGCGCCGCCAAATAGTTGTTGCGGCCTTCGTCAAGCAAAGAATCCTCAATCACCGTGCCGGGGGTGATCACCCGGATGATATCCCGCCGCACAAGCCCTTTGGCTGTGGCGGGGGCTTCCCCCTGTTCGCAGATGGCGACTTTATATCCCTTTTCCACCAGCCGACCGATGTAGGCCTCACAGCTGTGGTAGGGAATCCCGCACATCGGCGCGCGTTCGTCCTGCCCGCAGTCTTTGCCGGTTAAAACCAAATCCAACTCTTCCGAGGCAATTTTGGCGTCTTCATAAAACATTTCGTAAAAATCGCCGACCCTGAAAAACAGGATATTTTCTTCATTTTGCGCCTTGATATCAAGGTACTGCCTCATCATGGGGGATAGTTCCGCCACGTTATCCATCCTTTCCGACTTCAATTCACCTGTAAGGGCGTTAATGACAGCCGCCGCAGGTAGCGCAGCTGCCGGTGCAGTCGCTGTGCGTGTCACAGGTGTCGGGGTCTTCCCCTTCGATACACTTGGAAATAATAACATTTACCTCGCTGACCATGCGGTCCAGCTCGGCCTTGGCGGTATTATATTCCACCATTGCGGGGGAAGACATGATACTGCTGTAAACGCCGCGCAGTTTTTCGTTCAGCTCGGTCACTTTTAAATCGTCCTTTTCCTCCGAGGAGACCTCGCGGTCTATTTCCATCCGAATCATATTGAATTCGCCGATGGCGTTTTGCAATTCTTCATCCGCGTCATTTGCCAACCTTGCCTTGGCATATCGTAAAAAGCGTTCGTCACTTTGAATCGCCTTTCCCAAGATTCTTGCCTGTTCGATAACATCCATTGTAAAACAACCTTTCTGAAAGCATGGGGAAATCCCCCGCCCTGATAATTTTTATGATAGAATAACGCCTTTCAAGCCGCCTTCTGTCGATAATACTTGAACCCGCGCAAATTCGCCGATCAAAGACGCTTCCCCGGGAAATTCAATCACCGCTGTGCCGTTTGTCCGGCCGGAAAGGAAACCGTCACGGCTTCCTTTGCCTTCACACAGCACCCGGTATGTACGACCTGAAAACCGCTTTTCGTCCTCCGCGGCGATTTGCTCCTGCACGCGCAGCAGCTCGTCAAACCAAACGCCCTTTTCCTCACGGGTGACGGGGTCGTCCATCATGGCGGCGGGCGTACCCTCACGCGGGGAATAAATAAAGGTAAACAGCGATGCAAACCGCACTTCTTTTACAAGACTCAAGGTCTCGCAAAAGTCTTCATAGGTCTCGCCCGGAAAGCCCACAATTACGTCTGACGTGAGCGAAACATCCGGAATTTGTTCCTTGGCGTAGGCAATCAGCTCCAGGTATTTGGCACGGTCGTACTGCCGGTTCATCCGCCGTAAAATACGGTCGCTTCCGCTTTGAAAAGGCAAATGCAGGTGATGGCTGACCTTTTCGCAGTCGCGAATGGTATCGATCAGCTCTTTGGTGCAGTCTTTGGGGTGGGAAGTCATAAAACGAATGACAAAATCGCCCTCTAACGCGTTGAGCTGCCGCAGCAGACCGGCAAAATCAAGACCGTGCGCCGCACCCTTGCCGTAAGAGTTGACGTTTTGCCCAAGCAGCGTAATATCCCGATACCCCGCGGCGATCATTTCCTTCGCTTCGGCAATAATATGCTCCGGTTCGCGGGAACGCTCCCGCCCGCGGGCATAGGGAACAATGCAATAGGTACAAAAATTGTTGCAGCCATACATAATGGGCAGCCAGCCTTTTAAGGTGCCGTCCCGCAAAATGGGTACATCCTCCGGAATTTCGCCGTTTTCAAGCGCACGCTCAAAGACCCGTTCGCCCCCCGACAGCCTGCGGTAAACAAACTCGGGTAACCGGTATTGTACCTGCGTGCCGAAAACCATATCCACATAAGGGTAGCTTCGCCGTATTTTTTCAGCCACGCTTTCACGCTGTGCCATACAGCCGCACACCCCCACAATGGCGTTCGGGTTTTGCCGTTTGACCGCCTTGGTTCTGCCAATGTTGCCGTAAACGCGGTCTTCGGCGTGCTCACGCACGGCGCAGGTGTTAAAAAGAATCAATTGTGCGTTCCGCCAATCATCGGTCAAGCGATAACCCATTTGGGCAAGCATTCCCTTCAGGCGTTCGGAATCGCTTACGTTTTGTTGGCAGCCAAAGGTGATCACGCAGGCCTTAGGCGGTTCAGAATAAAGTTTTGCGGTCAGCGCCGCCACCCGGGCAGCGTAAACTTGCTGTTCGGTCATCACAGCGGCGGAAGAATTTTGATTCAATGCCATTTTCTCCATTTTAAATATGATGATATTATTATAAAATGCCGCGACGGCACTTGTCAAGTATGCAGTGCGAAAACCGGCTCTTGTTCGTCCGCTTTCTCGGTTTCGGGCGTTTTTGCCGGTGAAATCGGGATCATATTTTTAAAGACGCAGGTGTGATGCTCGGTAATCACCCTGTCCTCGTGCAGGGAGCCGAAATACCAATGCCGAAAGGTGCAGGAGCGGCCGATCTCCTCCAAATAGCCGTTCAGCTTGTTGACCCGATCGGTATCGCCCCGGCGCAGCAAGATGGCGCTTTTCACCAGTGACGGCGGCTCATGGGTGATCATGTAATCCACCTTGCAGCCTGCCTCGTCCAGCCGCGCCGCACCCTGTGCCATTTCGGCCGGGCTCGGTTCCTCCTCCCGCCACCAAAGGCCGGTAGCAAGGCGCATCTCCTTATCGGTGCTTTCGCCCCCGCCAAAGGTGAAAAAGTGATTGCCCTCGATCTCAAAGATCTGCCCGCGCATCAGGTGAATCAGATTGCCCTTGATGCGATGTACCATTCCGCCGTGCCAATAGGTCACGCGAGAGCGGTAAATGGTATCCAGATTGTCGTGCGTGCCATCAACAAAAGCGGTCACAAAGCGGCGCGATGCCAAATAATCGACCACCTGTTTTTCCAGTTTGCCGCCGCTGAATATGTACCCAAAATCGCCGCAGACAAGCAATACATCGCCGCTTTTCAACTTGCGAAAGTTTTTATCATACAGCCGTTCCGGGCAACCGTGCATATCCCCGGTTACATAAACCATGTTCTCACCGCTTTTTTAGTAATTTGAAAATTGATACTTTAAATTCTGAAATCTCATGTTATAATAGTATTATACTACATGTTGAAGGAGATTTCCATGCCTAAAAAAATTTTTTCGGTTCTTTGTGCGTTTTTTTTCATTGTTTCCTGTGTGTTGCCGGGTCTGACGGCGGCCGCTTACGAGCCCACGGGGGTAGACGTCTCGGCCACTGCCGCGCTTCTTTTGTCGCTGGATACCGACGAAGTGCTTTACAGCCTCAACCCGGATAAAAAGGTCTACCCCGCCTCCATTACCAAAATTATGACCGTCACCGTCATGCTGGAAAGTGAAAAATACGATCCGGACGGCATGGTGACCATGACCGACGAAGTGCAAAAGATCATTATGGGCACGGGGAGCGCCGTTTCCAACCTGCGGGTCGGCGAGCAGATCACCCAATTGGATTTGGTCTATTTTGTGCTGATGGCCTCTTATGGCGACTGCGCCTATATGGCCGCGCTGTATTACGGCGGCACGGTGGATAATTTTGTGGCCATGATGAACGCCAAAGCCGAGGCGTTGGGGCTTAGCGGCACCCATTACAGCAATCCTGTGGGCTTACACGACCCGGAAACCTACACCACCGTGAACGATATTTGCACCCTGACCAAATACGCCCTGCAAAACCCCACGTTCGAGGACGTCTGCCACACCACCCGTTATGTGGTGGCAGCCACCAATATGTCGGCCAAGCGTACTCTTTCGACCACCAACTTTTTGCAGGACCCCAACACAAACTACTATTACCAGTACGCCAAAGGCGTTAAGACCGGCTACACCGATCAGGCCGGGCGCTGTTTGGTCAGCACCGCCTCCTATAACGGGTACAATTACCTGTGCATCGTCATGGGGTGCCCGTCCAATGAATACCGCCACTTTTCCGACAGCGCCAATCTTTACCGTTGGGCCTTCAACAATTTTACATTTAAAGAGGTAGCCAATTCCACCGACCCGGTGTGTGAAATTCCGGTAGACCTGTCGCTGGACACCGATTTCGCCCCGCTCTATTTTAAAAAACCGTTTGTGACGGTTCTGCCTAACGAGGCCGACGATTCCACCATTTTGGTCAAGTTTCATTTGAAGGCGGACCGTGTGGACGCACCCATCAAGCAAGGCGACGTTTTGGGTACGGCCGATGTGATCTATGCCGAACAGATCATCGGCACGGTGGATTTAGTAGCCGGTGAATCCATTGAAGCCAGTCGGCTGCTGATTGCCGTGCGAGCTGTCAAGACCTTCTTTACCTCCTTTTACATGAAGCTGTTTTTGGTCTTCATTGTGATCGCGATTATTGTCTTTATCGTGTTGTGTATTCGCTTGAACCTTGCGCGCATCAAAAAACGCCGCGTAAAATATGTTCCGTACGGAAAAAAGAAAAAATAAAGGAGTCCGTTATGAAAAAAAGTTTGTTAAAAATCGTATGTATCCTGACCCTGTTCGTTCTCTGCCTTGGCCTTGCCGCCTGTCAGAAAAAAGATTCTCCGACTGCCGACAGCGGCAAGACGGCTCAGGACGTCGGCACACACCATGTGGTAATCAGCGTACAGAATTACGGGGATATCGCTGTGGAATTAGACGGAGACAGCGCACCGGTTACCGTTCAAAACTTTGTAGATCTGGCGCAGTCCGGCTTTTACGACGGCTTGACCTTTCACCGCGTGATCAACGGTTTTATGATTCAGGGCGGTGACCCGCAAGGCAACGGCACCGGCGGCAGTGATCAAACCATCAAAGGGGAATTTTCGGCCAACGGCGTCCAAAATAAAATCACCCACACCCGCGGCACCATCTCGATGGCGCGAAACAGCGTTAGCTATGACAGTGCGTCATCACAGTTTTTCATTATGCATCAGGACGCCGATTACCTTGACGGCCAGTACGCCGCCTTCGGTCATGTGACCGACGGCATGGACGTGGTCGACGCCATTGCCGAAAACACCCCCGTGACCGACAATAACGGCACGGTAGCCCCCGAAAACCAGCCGGTCATCACCTCGGTAAAGGTGGTAGATTAGCGTATTCCTCGCTCAATCTTTCCCACTCGTTCATGGCAAGATCCAGCGCGGTTTCACATTCCTCAATTTCCTTTTGTAACGCCGACAGCTTGAGGTAATCGGACTGGTTTTCTTGAAGCCCCAATTCCGTTTGCAGACCGCCGAGCTGTTCCTCCAGCCGTGCAATCGTTTCTTCGGCCTTTGCAATCGCCCGCTCACATTTGGATCGCTCCTTGGCGGGGGTTGTAAAGGTCTTTTTTTGCTTAGGCGCGGCCTTTTCCGCCGCCGCAGGAGCCGACGGGGCGGGCGTGCCGCTTCTTGTTTCTATGTACTGCGCATAGCCATAAGGGTACCAATGTACGCCGTCCTTTTCAAAGCTCAGCAGCTTTTGCGCGATTTTGCTGACAAAATAGCGATCGTGCGAAACAAAAAGCACCGTGCCGCTGTAAGCCGAAAGCATGTCCTCCAGTGCTTCCTTTCCCACAATATCCATATGGTTAGTCGGCTCGTCTAAAATCAAAAAATTGGGTTGACGTTTTAAGATTTTACACAGCGCCAGCCGCACACGTTCACCGCCGGACAGCATGTCCACCGTTTTGAAAACCTCTTCCCCCGTGAACAAAAACGCGCCTAAAGCACTGCGTGCCTCAAACTCGGTCATGCCGGGAAAAGCGGATAAATAATCCGCCAGCACCGTAGCCCGGCTTGCATAAAGCGCCATTTGTTGATCAAAATACCCCATGCTCACCCGCGGGCCAAAGTGAAACGCGCCGCCAAGCGGCGGTACTTCGCCCATTAAGGTGCGAATAAAGGTGGACTTTCCAAGCCCGTTGCCCCCAATCACCCCAACGCGGTCGCCCCGCTGTAACTCCAAATCAACTGTGGCAAGGGGCGCGGTGTATCCGACCTGCAAAGCCTTGACCGACAGCACATCCTTCACCCCCGCATCGGCGGGTTCAAAATTGGCGTGAAAGGCGCGCAGATCGGCACGTTCGGGCGGCGGCGCGGGTTTCATGCGTTCAATTTGTTTGAGCTTGGATTGCGCCATGGCGGCTTTGGTCGGCTTATAGCGAAATTTTTCCACCATCTGTTCCAGCCGTTCGCGTTCCTTTTTTTGCGCCAGGTATTCTTTTTCCTCACGGGCAAGGCGCTCTTTTTTCGCCTGCACAAAATGGGTGTAATTGCCGGCGTACCGATAGGTTCGGCCATGTTCGATCTCATATACTTCGTTGACAACATGATCCAAAAACATGCGGTCGTGCGAAACCACCACGAAGGCCTTTTGATAGGATTTCAAATACTCCTCCAGCCATTCAACCGCCTCTATGTCCAAATGGTTGGTCGGCTCATCCAGCAGCAGAATATCGGGCTTTGAAAGCAGCAGCTTTAAAAAGGCGATACGGGTACGCTGACCGCCCGAAAACGCCGAAAGCCTTTTGTGCTTTTCGGCTTCGGAAAAGCCAAACCGCCGGATAGCGCCTTCATATTCCTTTTCAAAAACAAACCCGTCACAGTGCTCAAATTGCTCCAAAAGGTTCGTGTAACGCCGAATATTCGCGTCGCTTTGTTCGGCGGCCATTTCGCGCTCGGCGCGGTCAAGCTGTTCTTTGAGCGCCAGTTGTTCGGCATAGGCGCTTCGTATTTCCTGCACCAGCGTAACGTCGTTATCGGCAAAGGTCATTTGGCTTAGCATGCCGATCTTCGGCTTACCCGAAACGGTAAAAAGACTGCCGTCGCCGTCACGCCGGGTCAAAGAATACTCCCCCGCGATCAGTTTAAGCAGCGTGGTCTTGCCGCAGCCGTTGCGCCCTACCACGGCGATCTTGGACGCGTCGTTGATTTCGATATCCACCTTTTGCAGAATGGTTTCGCCCGAAAGCTCGACCACGCCGTTTTGTATTTTCAACTGCATGCCTTTCCCTCCCGATCGATCAGGAGTATTGTACCATGAACGGAAGCCGATTTCAACTGCAAAATCGGTGTTTGCCAATGGTGGTAATGACCGGACGCGACAAAATCCACTTGTTGGTGGCGGTCACGGGATTATAATAGTAGATCGCCCCGCCGCTGGGATCAAGGCCGTTGATCGCGTCCCGTGCGGCGCTGTAGGCGCTGTCTTCGACCGATTCGTAAAACTGCCCGTCATAAAAGCAGGAAAACGCCCCCTTTTGATAAATCACACCCGACAGCGTGTTTGGAAACGACGGATGCTCTATGCGGTTGAGCACCACCGCGCCCACCGCTACCTGACCCAAATAGGTCTCACCCCGCGCCTCGGCCGAGATGATGCGCGCCAGCAAATTAAAGTCAGACGATGAATACCCGCCGTAAGAGCCGCCTCCTGTGCTTGTAATTCCGAGTGCGCGCAAGGTCTGCGTGCCCACAATGCCGTCCACCGTAAGGCCGTTGGCTTTTTGAAAAGCCGTAACGGCGTTTTTCGTCTTGGTGCCGAAAATGCCGTCGATTCCGCCGGTATCATACCCCCGGTTGTTCAAAGCCTGCTGGATGCTGCGCACCTCCTCCGAGCGTGAGCCCATCTGCGATAATCCCGTCACGCCAAAGGCGCAGCTTGCCG
>CAJOQU010000152.1 GCA_905236975.1 uncultured Clostridia bacterium | reverse complement strand
GGGCAGAATTGGAAGGACAAAACCAAGGCGGCAAACCCACGGGCATTGCGGTCAAAACCTTTGAAAACATGGTTTCAATCCGATTTGCCCTTGTCGGAAGTATGCCATGGAATGGAGCAGACTATGCGAATTGTCATCAAAGTCGGGACATCAACGCTGACCCATAAAACGGGGATGCTGCACATCCGCCGGGTGGAACAGCTTTGCAAGGTTATCAGCGACCTGAAAAACGCGGGAAACCAGGTAATATTGGTTTCGTCCGGCGCTATCGGGATGGGAGTGGGCAAGCTGTCGCTGCCCGACCGACCGAGCGATATTCCCACCACGCAGGCGGCTGCCGCGGTGGGGCAGTGCGAATTGATGTATACGTATGACCGCCTGTTTTCGGAATACAATCACACGGTGGCGCAAATCTTGATTACCCGGGGCGACACCGAGGATCCAAAACGCCGCGTTCACTTTGAAAACACCGTGCGCCGTTTGCTTGAGCTGAATGTCATCCCGATCATCAACGAAAACGACTCCATTGCCACCGACGAGCTGGTCATCGGTGATAACGATACGTTGGGCGCGATTGCGGCCACAGCCACGGCTGCGGATCTGCTGATTATTTTGTCCGATATCAACGGGTTATATACCGCTGACCCCCGCAAGCATGAAAACGCGGTTCTGCTGAAAAAGGTCGAGATCATCACGCCTGAAATCGAAAACATGACCGGTGGAGCGGGCAGCCGCCTTGGTACCGGCGGCATGACCACCAAGCTGAACGCCGCCAAAATCGCCATGGCTGCCGGCGTTGATATGGTCATTGCCAACGGTTCTGACCCGTCTGTACTTTACGATATTGTAGAGGGGAAAGAAATCGGCACCAAATTTGTGGGGAAAAAGAAATGAAAACAACTTTAGAAATTTTACAAACCGCCAAGCGTACCGCGGGTCTTGCCGCACCGGGTACGGAACAAAAAAACCGTGCGTTGCTTGCCATGGCGGATGCCTTGACGGCGGAAACCGACGATATTTTAAAGGCAAACGCGGTTGATATGCAGCATGCGGCCGGTCGCATCTCGCCGGTCATGCTTGATCGTTTACGGTTAGACGAAAGCCGTATTGCGTCCATGGCCGAGGGTATTCGCAGTGTAGCCGCATTGGATGACCCGACAGGTCGCGTTCTACAGGAGGTGGAACGCCCGAACGGTCTGCGCATTCAAAAAATCTCGGTTCCCATCGGGGTGGTGGCCATTATTTACGAAAGCCGCCCCAACGTGACGTCCGACGCGGCGGCACTGGCTTTTAAAAGCGGTAATGTTTGCGTGCTTCGAAGCGGGAAAGACGCGTTTTTCAGCGCATCGGCCATTGTGAAAGCGCTGCGCAAAGGTCTTGCGGCGGCCGGGATCAATGAAAATTATGTAAACCTGATCGAGGATACCACCCGCCAAAGCGCCACCGATTTAATGACGGCGCAGGGGTTGGTCGATCTACTGATTCCCCGTGGGGGAAAGGGTTTGATCCGCGCTTGCGTGGAAAACGCCAAGGTGCCGATCATTGAAACGGGAACCGGCATTTGCCACATTTATGTGGATAAAGCGGCCGACCTTGACATGGCGCTGAACATTGTGGATAACGCCAAAACCAGCCGGCCATCGGTCTGTAACGCGGCGGAGGTGTGTCTTGTGCACCGCGAAGTTGCGTCTGCTTTTCTGCCAAGGCTTTGGGAGCGTTTTCGTGACCGGGTAGAACTGCGGGGCGACGCGGCGGTGTGTGAGATGATTCCCGCCAAAGCGGCGGACGGTGAGGATTTTGATACCGAATTTTTGGATTATATCATGGCGGTGGCCGTGGTGGAGGACATCGACGGGGCTATTGCGCATATTGCGGCGCATTCGACCCATCACAGCGAGAGCATCGTCACAAATGACCCGGCAGCGGCCGAGCGGTTTACCGCCCTGGTGGATTCGGCGGCGGTATATGTGAACGCTTCCACCCGGTTTACCGACGGCGGCGAGTTCGGTCTTGGCTGTGAAATGGGCATTTCCACCCAAAAGCTCCACGCACGCGGTCCCATGGGGTTACAGGAATTGAACACCTACCGGTATGTGATTACCGGCAACGGGCAGATCAGATAAAGAAAGTGGGAAAAATCATGTCAGAAATATCATTCGGATTTATCGGCACCGGCAACATGGGCGGTGCATTGGCACGGGCGGTGCGAAAGGCGGTTGACGGCGGCGATATACTGGTTGCCGACAAAGCCGTGGCGCGCGCCGAGGCCTTATCACGTGAATTGCAGTGCCGCTGCGGCACCAACGGCGAGGTCGCCCAACAGGCGGAGTTCCTTTTTTTAGGGGTCAAACCGCAGATGTTGAAAGCCATGCTGGCCGACATCGCCCCCATTTTGGCGGCGCGGAGCGACCGTTTTGTGCTGGTTTCGATGGCGGCGGGCGTCTCCATCACGGAGATTCAGCAATTGGCGGGGCGCGCATACCCGGTCATTCGCATCATGCCCAATACCCCTGTTTTGGTTGGAGAGGGGCTGGTGCAGTACGCTGTCTCGGAAGAGGTATTTATGGATGAGGTGACCGATTTCACCGCTGCTCTGCGGTTTGCGGGCACATTGGATCGAATCGATGAGAGTCTCATCAACGCGGGGTGCGCCGTG
>CAJOQU010000151.1 GCA_905236975.1 uncultured Clostridia bacterium | reverse complement strand
CGGGAGATATGGGCAACCCCTATATTTCCCGTGCTTTTTCGAAAACGCTCATAACCATCTCTGCCTTATTGACCCCGCTCACCTTATCAGAGCGGCATGCACCATACGGAGAAGGCACAGGACAGAAATTTTCCACAACATTTTTTCAACTAAAGCAAATTCTTTTTTATACTTTTCATGATTTTCTAAAATATATTGAAAACCTCTTGACAAATGAAAAAAAGCAGCGTATAATGGCACCATCGAAACGGCAAAGATGTCGCAAAGCACACGCTTTCGCATCGGCCGTTTCTTTTTTATTTTCAAGCAAAAGCGGCAACGGCGTCGCGTAGGTTCTCCTACCGTGACGCCGTTGCCGCTTTTGTGATTTTATGAAAAAAAGAGAGGTTAAAAATCATGAGTAACATCAGCGAATTGTTTGCCAGTAACGTTTTCAACGACAGCGTGATGCAGCAGCGTCTCCCCAAAGAGACCTACAAAGCCCTGCAGCGCACCATCAAAGAAGGGCGCAGCCTTGACCCCAACGTGGCCACGGTAGTTGCCAATGCCATGAAGGATTGGGCGATCGAAAAAGGCGCCACCCATTACACCCACTGGTTCCAGCCGCTGTCGGGTCTGTCGGCCGAAAAACATGACAGCTTTATCTCCCCCACGGCGGACGGCGAGATCATCATGGAGTTTTCGGGCAAAGAGCTGATTCAGGGCGAACCGGACGCCTCTTCCTTCCCGTCGGGCGGCCTTCGCGCCACGTTTGAGGCCCGCGGCTACACTGCGTGGGATCCGACTTCCTATGCCTTTATTAAAGACGGCGTGCTATGCATTCCCACCGCTTTCTGCTCTTACGGCGGTGAGGCGCTGGATAAAAAAACTCCTCTGCTCCGCAGTATGGAGGCTATCAATAAGCAGGCTCTTCGGGTATTAAAGCTGTTTGGCAACAACGAAGTCAAGTCGGTCAAAACCACGGTCGGACCCGAGCAGGAGTATTTTTTGATCGATGAAGACGTATACAATCAACGTAAAGACCTGATCTACACCGGTCGAACCCTATTCGGCGCAAAACCGCCCAAGGGACAGGAACTGGAAGACCATTATTTCGGCATTATCAAGCCTCGCGTGCAGGCCTTCATGAACGACCTGAACGACGAGCTTTGGAAACTTGGTATTTTAGCCAAGACCGAGCATAACGAGGTCGCCCCCGCCCAGCACGAGCTGGCGCCGATCTTTACCACCACCAACATCGCGGCCGACCACAACCAGCTTACCATGGAGATCATGCAAAAGGTCGCCAAAAAGCATCACATGGTCTGCCTGCTGCATGAAAAGCCCTTTGCAGGGGTGAACGGCAGCGGCAAGCACAACAACTGGGCGCTTTCAACCGATACCGGCGTCAATCTGCTGAACCCCGGCGACACACCTTATGAAAACGCTCAATTCCTGCTGTTTTTAGCAGCGGTCATTCAGGCGGTAGACGATTATCAGGATATGCTGCGCGTATCGGTTGCCTCGGCGGGCAACGACCATCGTTTGGGTGCAAACGAAGCGCCGCCGGCGGTGGTTTCCATCTTCCTTGGAACAGAATTAACCGAGATTTTACAAGCCATCGAACAGGACGCCCCCTACGGCAATAAAGAAAAAGAACTGCTGAAGGTCGGCGTACATACTTTACCGAAATTCCCCAAGGATTCCACCGATCGCAACCGTACCTCGCCCTTTGCCTTTACCGGCAATAAGTTCGAGTTCCGGATGCTGGGTTCCTTCTCGTCGGTCTCCTGCACCAACGTGGTACTGAACACCGCCGTGGCTGAAAGCTTAAAACAGTTTGCCGATCAATTAGAGGGTGCCGCCAACTTTGAAGACGCCCTGCACGACCTGATCAAGCAAACCATCACCACCCATAAGCGCATCATCTTCAACGGCAACGGCTACGACGACGCCTGGCTGACCGAAGCCGAACGGCGCGGTTTGCTGAATCTGCGCACCACGCCCGAGGCGCTGCCCTATTCGCTGCACGAAAAAAATATCAAGCTGTTCACCTCGCACAAGGTCTACTCTGAAGCGGAGATGAAGGCGCGGTTTGAGATTTTGTCTGAAAATTACAGCAAGACCATCAACATTGAGGCGCTGACCATGATCGACATGGCGAAGAAAGATATCCTTCCCGCCGTAAGCCGGTACGCGCATGAGTTGTCTGATACCGTGTTGGCCAAAGCCGCCTGCGGCGAGATCGACAGCAGTTATGAAAAGGATCTGCTTTCCAAGATTTCCAAGCTCACGGGAACCGCCTACCGCAAACTGCAAAAGCTGGAAGAGGTTGTGCTGCAAGCGCACGAGATCGAAGACGCGGCCGCTCAGTCCCTGTTTTATAAAGACAATGTCATAACCGCCATGAGCGAATTGCGCATCACAGTAGACGAGTTAGAGACCATTGTTCCTGCAGACAGTTGGCCCTACCCCTCTTACGGTAAGCTGTTATTCAGCGTGAAATAAGGCGAAACGCCGTAGGGGTTTGAAAGAAATTACTTTTTAAGGAAGGATTTGCTATGCAAGAAATAACAACTTTAGTAAAGGAAGCCGTTTCCGGTGAAGTCTTTGCGGTCTGGTTTTTAATTGGTGCCGCACTGGTCTTTTGGATGCAGGCGGGATTCGCCATGGTGGAAGCCGGCTTTACCCGTGCCAAAAATACCGGCAATATTATCATGAAAAACCTGATGGACTTCTGCATCGGCACGGTCGTGTTTATTTTGATCGGCTTCGGCCTTCTGTTTGGGGAGGACTTGGTTGGCTTGATCGGCAAACCCGGCTTTGATATTTTCACCCATTATGCCGATTTCGATTTTTCCTCCTTTGTTTTCAATTTGGTTTTCTGCGCCACCACGGCGACCATCGTTTCGGGCGCTATGGCCGAGCGCACAAAGTTCCTATCCTACTGCGTGTATTCGGCGGTCATCTCAGCCGTGATTTACCCCATTGAGGCACACTGGATCTGGGGCGGCGGCTGGCTTTCCACGATCGGCTTCCACGATTTTGCCGGTTCCTGCGCCATTCACATGGTGGGCGGTATCTCTGCCCTGATTGGAGCGAAGATGCTGGGGCCGCGTATTGGAAAATTCAAGCGCGACCAAAGCGGCAAGGTCACCAAAGTCAACGCCTTCCCCGCGCACAACATTGCATTGGGCGCACTGGGCGTGTTTATCCTGTGGCTGGGCTGGTTCGGTTTCAACCCCGG
>CAJOQU010000150.1 GCA_905236975.1 uncultured Clostridia bacterium | reverse complement strand
TCACAAGAGGGCCGGCGACCTTGGTAATCGTTCCTTCGGTCATTCTGATTTCTCCTTTATTCGGATCATTTTAGGCGATTGCAAAATAGATAATTTCGCAATTAGTAATTAGGAATCTATGATAGAGTCCTTTTGAGCCTTTTACAAATAATTCCTAATTTCTCATTCCTAATTCCTCATTGCGATTGCATTTCGCAATCGCCTATCGAATCATTTATTAAAGATAATATCCGAGCCTACTGCTTTTTCCACCGCCGCTTTCAGCGTCGCAGTGCCCGCGCCGTTATTCCCGGCTACGCCCGGAATGGGTACGACCGACGGGGTAAGCCGGCGGTTGAGTTTTTCGATCTGTTTTTGCACAAGCGGTACAATCCATTCGGTCACATAAATCACGCCGTAACCGGCGTTCACCGCCCGCATAAACACATTTTCGGCCTGATCGGCCTTTTCACAAGGGTAAAGATCCAGCCCCACGGCCGCAAAGCCCTTGATGCTTTCCATATCCCCTACAACGGCAATTTTAACCATACAGCTCACGCAGCCTTTCCAGAGTCTTTTCCTGCGGCTGCCCCGTTTTTACACCGGAATACACAATGCGCAGATTTTTCAGCTCCGCACGGCGCGCCAGCATGTAGCCGATCAGCGGCTCGGCGCCCATGGTGATATATTTGCAGCGCCTTGCCGTGGCCATCAGGCGGTCGTCGCTGTATTTTTCAAACACGCTCGGCGATGTCTTATACGCCTCAGCCGCCTGTGCGCCGCCAATATCCACCGCTTTTTCCAGCAGTTCCAACAGTGCTTCCTCTCCCGAAAGGGCGGCCGTGACCATCGCCTTTTTGGAGGTCACACCGGTCTCGGTCAGCGCCGCGTCTAAAAAGGCGGCTGATTTTTTAGCCTTTGCCGCCCGCAGCGCCGCTTTGATGTTTTGATAAAACACGGTGACCGTGATCAGCTCTTTCACCACGGCGTTTTTATCTTTATTCGCTTTGGCAAGCTGGGCGGTCATACAGCCCGCGTCAAGCAGGCAATCTTCCAGTTGGGAATCGCCCGTTTGAATCAGTGCCTCATACGCTTGTGCCGCCGGGGAGCGCATGGCTTCGGGCAGCAGGTCAAACCGTTTTTCCTTTACGGCGCGTTCCAGCACCGCGGCATCGGTCAAGGCGGGCAGGATCAATAGGTCGCGGTAGTCGCCCCCGCGTACCACGGATTTCAAAACCGCCTTGTAGTTATGAAAATCGTTCTCATATAAAAAAGGCTCAAAAACCGACAAATCCGGCGCGTTTTCGGTAATGTAGCGCCAAAGTTTTTCGGTATCCTGCCGCAGCAGGGTCGGGACATCCCCGGCGGTATCGCCGATGCCCTTGTCTTTCATTTGTGCGCAAAGCGCGTCTACATCCGGCGCGGCGGCCATTTGTACAAAGTCACTTTTTTTCAAAAGGCGGTTTTCGATCGCCCTTAAATTCCCTATTGTAAAGCCATAGGACTTAACCGGCATACCTTCACCTTCTTCTACCAAGAAATTTCATCACGAAAACAGAATCCCGTGAATGCGATCTACCAGCGCTTCGCGCTTTTCACGAATGAGGGCGCTCCATTCCCCATTGATGAGGATATCGTGATACCGAAGGATAAAGCCGCCGTTGATTTCGGCCGGGTCGGAACAAACCGTCAACTGCCACGCGGCCGCCTTTTGATCGAACGTGCCCCGCTCCCGCGCAAGATCACGCGCCGAAAGCAGAATCTCGCCCGCGCCTTCTAAGCGGCTTTTTTCAATCAAACCCAAGAGAAAATCAAAATATTCCTCATCGGGAAGCGCATTCAAATGCTCGACCGCGTCGGTCAGCGTTTGCTCGATCAATTCCCGCTTGCAGGCAAGTGCCGCGTCACGCCGGTACAGCTCGGCCGCGGAACGCCCCGCCGCCGTGGCCATCGACGCCTTTTTTTCGGCCTCGGCCTGTATGCCAAGCGCCTGCCTGCGGGCGGACTCTTTTTCGGATTCAACCAGCGCGGTGGCTTTTTGTTCGGCCTCGGCCGCGATTTCGGCGGCCTTTTGCTCGGCCTCGTTGATGATGCCGGCAAGGATTTTCTCGCTTGACGTCATACCGATTCCCCTTACAGCGAGATCACGGTGAGCAGCGAGACCAGAAATGCCAAAAGCGCATAGATCTCGACCAGCGTGATCGATACCAATGCCTTCGGGAAGGCGCTTTCGTCCTTTGCAAACAGCGAAATGCCCGCTACGGCCGCTTTTCCCTGTGCAATACCCGACATTAAGCCCCCAATGGCAATGGGAAGACAAGCCGCGAAGATCATCCAACCGTTAAAAGTGGATACACTCTCAAGCCCGCCGAAAATGCCGATCTTGGTCAGCACCAAAAAGGAAACAATGAACCCGTAAAGGCCCTGCGTGCCGGGAAGCAGCTCTAAAACCAGCATTTTACCGAATTTGGAAGGATCCTCCGCCAAAACGCCCATGCCGACTTCACACGCCATGCCAACGCCTCGCGCCGAACCGATCCCCGCAAAAATTGTTGCTACCGCGGCGCCGAACAGCGCCATCACCATACCGAAAGTCATGTTAATTTTCCTCCTTTAAAGTTTCATCGCTTAAATCGACATATTTCGAGCCAAGCGAAAAGGTTTTGAATTTTTTGCCGCCGCCTTCGTAAAATTTCGAAAACAGTTCCACATATTGCAGTCGCAGTGTATGGACGTAAGCGCCCAACACATTCAGCCCAAAGTTGATGGCATGCCCGACCGGGAAAATCAGGATCGCCATTAAAAACCCGACCGCCGATCTGCCGCCCATACCGGCCAGCATGTTGAAGACCGCGCTCATCGCCGAGGTGGTCAATCCCAACGCCATCAGGCGTGAGAACGAAAGCAGATCGCTGATATAACCCGTAATGTCATACAATGAGGCAACGCCCGAAAACAGGCGTGCAACGGGATTCTTTTTATCCCGCCCCTGCGTGAGGATCAACCCCACCGCCGAGGCCACGGCAATCACAATGCCCGCGGTTTTCAGCGGGGCAAATAATGCGAAGCCCGCCGCCATCACGGCAATGCCGAGCAGGGTCGTGATCCACAGTCCCGCGTCAAAAAACGCGCCGGCTTTGTCACCGTTTTTGAGTGCTGTTGCAAACTTGGCGCACAGCCCCACGATAATTTCAACCAGCCCCAGCGCCAGACTGATGACAAGCAGCAGTACCGCGTCCCCGTTCATGGGGTCGATCAACGCCGGAAGGGCGACCCGGTGCCCGAAAAAGCTTTCGCTGAAAACGGCGATACTGTCCCCAAAAAAGCTGCCGTAAACCAGACCCCACAAAAAGGTGGAAATGCCGCAAAAGCGGAACAGCCGCATACTTTGCCGCATAGACGGCTTGGGGTTGCACTTTTTCAGTACCAGCGTGGTGGCCAGTATCATCAACAGGCCGTAGCCCGCGTCGGAAAACATCATACCGAAAAACAGATAATAGAAAAATCCCGTAATGGGTGTGGGGTCAATATCCCGCGAGCCGGGGAGAGAATACATTTCAACCAACGCTTCAGCGGGGGAGGAGAACGGACGGTTTTTCAATTTGACCGGTGCGATGTCTTCGTTCGCGTCCTCGGTTTCAATGACCACCGTAAAATCGCGGTTCAGCGCCTTTTCCAACCGGGGCAGATCGCGTTCGGTCACATACCCCTTAATCAGCACCGTGTGCGCGGTGGCGGCCGTTTCGCCTATGGCGCGGAATCCCTCGGCCCGCATGCGGCAATAATCCGCCAGCGCCTCTATTTCCCGCCGCCGTTCGGCCAGCGCCGTTAGCTTTTCTAAATCGGTTTGGATGGTCTTGCGGCAATCCTCCATTCGCTCCTCTTTGGAAAGGATCTTCTCCCTTGGCAGCTTTGAGGTGTTCTGCACCGGACGTGCAAACCCCATGGTGCGCAGCACCGCCTCGGCGCGCTCCGCCTCCGCCGCCGGGCAACAGGCAAACAGATACGTTACATCCCGCCCGGTACCGACGATCTCGGCGTAAAGGGAAAG
>CAJOQU010000149.1 GCA_905236975.1 uncultured Clostridia bacterium | reverse complement strand
CGCGAAGGCTCTTACCGATACCATCGGCGACCGTGCCGAGCGCACCGCCGCGATTGAACGCGAGATCGCACAGTTTGCCTTAAAAATTGAAGAGCAAAAGGCCAAAGCCACCGAATCCAACGCTCAAATCGATGGGTTCAAGCAAAAAATCGCCGAAAGCGAGCAAGCGATCGCGCGGTTGCTTGAACAGCGCAATCAAACCGAAAAAGATGGCTTGGAGCTTCGTGCCGGAGAACGCAGTGAGACCGACCGCCGTGAAAAGATCAGCGGTGAACTGGCGCGATTGACCGAACGTAAAGAGGTCATGATCGCTGAATATGACAATGTGATCCGCCAATTGTATGACGAATATCAGCTGACCCGCAGCGAGGCCGAAAAGATCGGCGTGGTGATCGAAAAACCGGCCGAGGCCAAACGCACTTTGGCCGAGATCAAATCCAAGATCAGATCGCTCGGCACGGTCAATGTTTCGGCAATCGAGGAGTATAAAGAGGTCAGCGAGCGATACGCGTTTATGTCGGCGCAAATGCAGGATGTGGAGACCACACGCGCCGAGCTTCATAAGCTGATTCATCAATTAACACACCAAATGCAGGAACTGTTCACAGAAGGGTTTGGCAAAATCAACGAAAACTTTTCCAAAACCTTTTCCGAGTTGTTTGGCGGGGGAACGGCATCGCTGACCCTTTCCGACCCGGATAACGTGCTGGAAAGCGGCATTGATATCAACGTCAAACTGCCGGGCAAGAACGTTCCAAGTCTGGAAGGGCTTTCCGGCGGGGAAAAGGCGTTGATCGCACTTTCTATCTATTTCGCCATTATGCGTGTGAATCCGCCGCCGTTCTGTTTTTTGGATGAGGTCGATACGGCGCTGGACGATATCAACGTCGATCGTTTTGCCGATTACATGCGCAAATCGGATTCCGCCACACAATTTATCTGCGTCAGTCACCGGCGCGGCACCATGGAAGCGGCCGATATGCTTTACGGCGTGACCATGCAGGAAAAGGGCGTCACCAAGTTGTTGGAGCTGAATGTCGCAGAGTTGGAAAAAACGCTTCAACAGGCCGGCGCCTGAATCCATACGGAATGGAACATGCAAAACAAATAGTGCGTTCATTGAAAGGCAGGGTATTATGGGATTTTTCGGAAAAATCAAGCAAGGCTTGCAAAAAACGCGTAACTCCATTGCAAACGGGGTAAACGGCATTCTCAACAGCTTTACAAAAATAGATGAAGAACTGTTTGAGGAACTGGAGGAAACGTTGGTCATGGCCGACGTCGGCATGGCTACAGCCGAGGAAATCTGCGACCGCCTGCGCCGGCGAATCAAAGAAACCGGCACGACCGACCCCCGGCAGATCAAAGATTTGCTCAAAGAAATTATCACCGATCTTTTAGGGGAGGACGAAGGCTTAAAGCTGGATACCAAACCTTCGCTGATTCTGGTTATCGGGGTAAACGGCGTGGGCAAAACCACCTCCATCGGTAAGCTGGCCGCACAGCTGCAGGCAGAGGGGAAAAAGGTGGTGTTGGGCGCGGCGGATACTTTTCGCGCCGCCGCAATCGATCAACTTGGCATATGGGCGGAGCGCGCCGGTGTTTCCATGGTCAAAAGCGTGGAGGGTACCGACCCGGCCTCGGTGGTGTTTGATACCATTGCCTCTGCCAAGCATAAGGGAGCCGACGTGATTATTTGCGATACGGCGGGCAGACTGCATAACAAAAAAAATCTAATGGACGAGCTGGCTAAAATCTACCGTGTGATCGGTCGGGAATTGCCTGACGCTTCGGTGGAGACACTACTGGTGTTAGACGCGGCGACCGGTCAAAATGCCGTCAACCAGGCGCGGGAGTTTCAAAATGTGGCGCCCATAACCGGCATTGTGTTGACCAAGCTTGACGGTACGGCCAAGGGCGGCATTGTGATTGCCATTAAAAACGAACTGGGCGTCCCGGTCAAGTTTGTCGGCGTGGGCGAGGGGATCGATGATTTACAGCCTTTCTCTGCCGCAGAATTTGCCGACGGTATTTTTGAGGAAGAATAAATGAAAGTATTGATTGCTACCAAAAATCATCACAAATTAAAAGAGCTGGAACGCATTTTGATTCCCATGGGATTCGATGTGGTCAGCGAAAACGATTTGCCGCACCCCTTGCCGGAAGTTGAGGAGACCGGCGTCACCTATGAGGAAAACGCGCTGTTAAAGGCGCATTCCGGCTTGCGGGAGACCGGTCTTGTCACGGTGGCCGACGATTCGGGTCTCAGCGTGGATATTTTAGACGGCGCTCCGGGTTTATACTCGGCGCGCTATTCCGGCGCGGGCGCCACCTATGCCTCTAATAATGAAAAATTACTGGCCGCTTTGAAGGGCGTTCCGCGTGAACAACGCACCGCGACCTTTGTTTCTGCCATTGCCTGTGTTTTTCCGGATGGCAGAGAGTTCACCGTGCGGGGCGAATGCAAGGGTTATGTGGCCGAAAAAGCCTGCGGCAGCGGCGGTTTTGGCTACGATCCGCTGTTCGTGTGCAGTGCGGGCTGTTACGCCGCGCTGTCGCCCGAAGAAAAAGACAAGGTCAGCCATCGCGGAAACGCTTTGCGCCTTTTCCGTGAAGAATTAAAAAAGTATATCTAAGGGAGTAACCGATGTTAAACAGCAGACAACGCGCACAACTGCGTGGTATGGCCAACGGATACGAGACCATTTTGCAGGTCGGAAAGACCGGCGTGACCGAGAATATCATCAAACAGGCGGATGACGCGCTGGAAAAACGCGAACTGATCAAGGGCCGCGTGTTGGAAACCTGTCCCACGACCGCCCGTGAATCGGCCGAGGCAATCGCCGCGGCGGCGGGAGCCGATGTGGTACAGGTCATTGGATCGCGGTTCGTGCTTTACCGTGCAAGCAAAGAAAGACAGATCAAACTGGTGAAATAATGTTGACGGCAATTTTCGGCGGCACCTTTAACCCGCCGCACATAGGGCATTATGAAATGTTGGCCGCTTTGCAGAAACGGCGGGATGTAGGGGAGATCTGGCTTATGCCGGATCGCGTTCCCCCGCATAAGGTGTGCGATTTTTTGGCAAGCGACCGCGACCGCATCGCTATGTGCGAACGGTTGGCGGAAGATTTTTCCAAAGTCCGGCTTTGCCTTGTTGAGTTCGAGCGCGAGGGAAAAAGTTATACGTTCGACACCCTGTCGGTTTTGCAAAAACAATATCCCAATAAATCTTTTGCATTGGTCTGCGGCGGCGATATGCTGACCTCGTTCGATACCTGGCACCGTTACCGGGAGCTCTTAACCATGGCGCCCTTTATCATTTTTCGCCGTATAGGGGAGGATAAAGCGTTGTTTGACCGAAAGCTTGCGCAATTTCGAAAGCTCGGCATGCGCGTCACCGTGCCGCGGTCGGTCATTTCGGCAGTATCCTCTACCGAAATTCGCCGCGATATTGCAAATGCCGGGAATTTGTTGCCCAAAAAGGTGTATGATTATATTATGACTGAGGAGATCTACCGTGGCTGAAAATAATCAATATGAAGCACTCAAGCTGATTTTAAAAAGTCGCTTGAATGAAAAACGCTATGTGCATTCGCTTTGTGTAGCCGACGAAGCGCGGCGCCTTGCCGAAAAATACGGCGGTGACGCCGAAAAAGCCTATCTTGCAGGCCTTTTGCATGATATCACCAAAAACGCACCGGATGAAGAACACTTGAAAATCTTTTCTGAATTTGGTATAATGCTGAATGATGTGGAAAAACAGGCCAAAAAGCTTTGGCATGCCATGTCGGGGGCGGCATATGTGCGGCATGTGCTGGGAATTGAAGATGATGAGATCGTCGATGCGATTCGTTACCACACCACCGCCAAGGCGGATATGTCCCGGTTGGCCGAAATTTTGTATTTGGCGGATTTTACCTCGGCCGACCGTGATTATGAGGATGTGGATGTGATTCGCGCTTATGTAGAGGAATCGCTTGAAAAGGCCTTTATCTACGCTTTACAGTATTCCATTACCGATTTGGTGCAGGCGGGTCGCGCAGTTCATCAAGATACGGTAGCGGCTTATAATCAGGCTATTTTAAACCGATAGGAGATTTTGATTTGGAAGCATTTGAAATTTTAAAGATCGCGGCGAATGCCCTGAACGCTAAAAAAGCAAGGGAATTAAACGCCGTCAAAATATCGGAACTGACGGTTTTGACCGAATATTTTTTGATCGCCACGGCGACTTCCTCCACCCATGTGCGGGCGTTGGCCGATGAGGCGGAGGAAAAACTGGCCGAGGCCGGCGTGCATCCGCACCACATTGAAGGGCGTGCCACCGGGTGGATCGTGCTGGATTACGGTTCGGTCATTATTCATGTTTTCAGCCGCGATCAACGCGAATTTTACGCGCTGGATAAAATGTGGAGCGATGGTGAGGCGGTTCCACTGGACACGATCATCACCGAACCGGAAGGGGATTAAGGCAAATGGATAAACTTTATGATTTTGCAAAAATAGAAAAGAAATGGCAGGACATTTGGGACGAAAAACAGACCTTCGCCGCAAGTGATGATTACTCTCTGCCGAAATTTTACGGGTTGGTAGAGTTTCCTTATCCATCGGGACAGGGGTTGCATGTCGGGCATCCGCGTTCCTATACGGCGATTGATATTGTCTGTCGGAAGCGCCGTTTAGAAGGCTATAATGTTCTTTATCCCATGGGGTGGGATGCCTTTGGTTTGCCAACAGAAAATTTTGCCATTAAGAATCATATTCATCCGGCGGCTGTGACCGAAAACAATATTGCAAATTTTAAACGTCAGTTAAAGTCACTCGGATTCTCGTTTGACTGGAGCCGTGAGGTCAACACGACCGATCCGGCGTATTATAAGTGGACGCAGTGGATCTTTTT
>CAJOQU010000148.1 GCA_905236975.1 uncultured Clostridia bacterium | reverse complement strand
GTTGTAATACGAGACAAGCTCTTCCGCCACAGCCTGTGCTTCGGAAAGGCGCGATTTTTGCGTGGTCACATCAATATAATAATTGATGTGGCTGTGACTGGTGGCAAAATGCCCGGGGCAGACCCGCAAAAACAGATTTTTACGTTTGGTACGAATTTTATAAGATTTTTCGGTCGGCATTATCATTCTCCTATCCGGTTCGGGATTCACTTGCGGTCATAGCAAGCCCTTGTTATGACCGATTTTATTGTATAAGAAAACATGGTTTTTGTCAAGAGGTTCAGCCCGGAAGAACAAATTCCTGTGGTAAATTTTAAATTTTTGAAATTTAATATTTACAATACAATTAAAAAGTGATAAAATAGTGACGTATGGGACAATTCCTGGTTGGATTGCGCCCTATGAATTTTGAAACAGGAGGAATTTTCAATGGCCAGAAAATTCAAGACCATGGACGGTAATAACGCTGCGGCTCATGTTGCCTATGCGTTTACGGAAGTAGCCGGTATCTACCCGATCACGCCGTCCAGTCCGATGGCAGACTATGTTGACCAATGGTCGGCTCAAGGACTTAAAAACATTTTCGGCACCACGGTAAACGTTGCCGAAATGCAGTCAGAGGCAGGTGCCGCCGGTACGGTGCACGGTTCTTTGGCGGCAGGTGCGCTTACCACCACCTTTACCGCATCTCAGGGGCTTTTGCTCATGATCCCCAATATGTATAAGATCGCGGGCGAACTTTTGCCCTGCGTTTTTCATGTTTCGGCTCGCTGCGTTGCCTCACACGCACTCAACATCTTCGGGGATCATTCCGATGTGTACGCCTGCCGTCAGACCGGCTTTGCCATGTTGGCAGAGACCAATCCGCAGGAGGTTATGGATTTAGCCCCCGTCGCGCACCTGGCCGCCATTGAAGGCCGCGTGCCCTTCTTGAATTTCTTTGACGGTTTCCGCACCTCACACGAAATTCAAAAAATTCAGGTTTGGGATTTTGACGATCTGAAAGAAATGTGCAATATGGACGCGGTCGAGGCTTTCCGCAAGCGCGCCCTCAACCCCGAACGCCCGGTCATGCGCGGTTCGCACGAAAACGGCGACATCTTCTTCCAGCACCGCGAAGCCTGCAACCAGTATTATGACGCAGTTCCGGCCATCGTGGAAAAATATATGGACAAGATCAACCAAAAGATCGGCACCGATTATAAGCTGTTTAACTATTACGGTGCGCCCGATGCGGAAAAAATCATCATCGCCATGGGCTCCATCTGCGATGTGGCCGAGGAGGTCATCGATTACCTGACCGCCAAGGGCGAAAAGGTGGGTATTGTCAAGGTTCGTTTGTACCGCCCCTTCAGTGCTGAAAAGCTGGTTGAAGCCATCCCCTCCACCGTGAAAAAGATCGCAGTGCTTGACCGCACCAAAGAACCCGGCGCGTTAGGCGAGCCGCTGTATTTGGATGTAGTTGCCGCGTTGGCCGCACAGGGCCGCAAGGTTGATTCCGTGGTGGGCGGCCGTTATGGCTTGGGCTCAAAGGACACCCCGCCCTCCAGCATTTTCGCAGTTTATAAAGAGCTTGAGAAAGACGCTCCCAAGCACAACTTCACCATTGGTATTACCGACGATGTGACCGAGCTCTCTCTGCCCGAAGAACCCGCCCCGAACACGGCGGCTGAAGGCACCATTGAGTGCAAATTCTGGGGCTTGGGCGGCGACGGCACCGTGGGCGCGAACAAGAACTCCATCAAGATCATCGGCGATCATACCGATAAATACGTGCAGGCATATTTCCAGTATGACTCTAAAAAGACCGGCGGTATCACCGTTTCGCATCTGCGGTTCGGCGACAAACCGATCAAGAGCCCCTATTACATCAACAAGGCTGACTTTGTGGCCTGCCACAACCCCTCTTACGTAATCAAAGGCTATAAAATGGTCAACGACGTCAAGCCCGGCGGCGTATTCCTGATCAACTGCCAGTGGGATGCCGAGGAACTGAATAAACACATGCCGGCTGAAGCGAAGCGCTATATCGCCGAAAACAATATTCAGTTGTACACCGTAAACGCCATTGACCTTGCCGCGCAAATCGGTATGGGCAAACGCACCAACACCATTCTGCAATCCGCCTTCTTTGCGCTTGCAAAGGTTCTTCCCGCGGAAGACGCCATCAAGTACATGAAAGAAAAGGCCGAGGCCTCTTACCTGAAGAAGGGCCGCGACGTGGTAGACATGAACTGGAAAGCCATCGACGCGGGCGCTACTGCCTTTGTGAAGATCGATATCCCGGCCGATTGGGCAACCGCGGAAGACGCTGTTGCCACCGTGAAAGAGGAAGGCCCCGAAAAGCTGGTCAAAATGGTGGATAACATCATGAAACCGGTTGGTCTTATGAACGGCGACACGTTACCGGTCTCCGCCTTTGTGGATCATGCGGACGGCACCTTTGAACAAGGCGCCTCGGCTTATGAAAAACGCGGCGTTGCCGTTATGGTTCCCGAATGGAACAACGAGACCTGTATCGGCTGTAACAAGTGCGCGTTTGTATGTCCGCACGCGACCATTCGTCCCTTTGCTTTAAGCGCAGAGGAAAAAGCCGCCGCGCCGGACACCCTGAAAGTCGCGGTCAAAGAAAAAATGGTCACCAACAAGGGCTATTCTTACGCTATGACGGTCTCGCCGCTGGATTGTATGGGCTGCGGCGTGTGTGTGGGCGTCTGCCCGACCAATTCGCTGAAAATGGTTTCGCAGGAATCACAACTGGCCGAGCAGGATTCGTTTGATTACTGCGTAGCCAAGGTCTCTGAAAAGAAAGACGTTGCGACCGATGCAAATGTCATCACCTCGCAGTTTAAAAAGCCGCTGCTTGAATTCTCCGGTTCTTGCGCGGGTTGTGCCGAGACCTCTTATGCCCGCCTGATCACCCAGTTGTTCGGCGACAGAATGTATGTCTCCAACGCCACCGGCTGTTCGTCTATTTGGGGCGGCCCGGCCGCGACCTCGCCCTACACCACCAATGCCGAAGGCAAAGGTCCCGCATGGGCAAACTCCCTGTTTGAAGACAACGCCGAGCACGGCTATGGAATGTACCTTGGTCAAAAGGCCATTCGCGACCGCCTGATCGGTGAAGTGAAAGAGATCGTTGCGTCTGACAAGGCTTCCGCAGAAGTGAAGGCCGCAGGCGAAAAGTACCTTGAAACCGTCAACAACGGCGCCGCCAATAACGAAGCGGCCAAGGCATTGGTTGCCGCGATCGAGGCGGCAAACGCCGATTGCGCACTCTGCAAAGATATTTTAGAAAACAAAGAATATCTCGGCAAAAAGTCCGTTTGGATCTTCGGCGGTGACGGTTGGGCTTACGATATCGGCTTCGGCGGCGTGGATCACGTGCTGGCACAAGGCAACGATGTGAACATCATGGTGTTCGATACCGAGGTTTATTCCAATACCGGCGGTCAGGCCTCTAAGGCATCCAATATCGGTCAGGTCGCACAGTTTGCGGCGGCCGGTAAAGCCATCGCCAAAAAGAGCCTTGCCGAAATCGCCATGTCTTACGGCTACATTTATGTGGCACAGATCGCCATGGGCGCGGATCAGAACCAGACCTTAAAGGCTTTGAAAGAGGCCGAAGCTTACAACGGTCCGTCGCTGATTATCGGCTACGCCCCCTGTGAGATGCACTCCATTAAGGGCGGCATGGTCAACTGCCAGAAGGAAATGAAGAAAGCGGTCGACTGCGGTTATTGGGATATGTTCCGTTATAACCCGGCGCTCAAGGCCGAGGGCAAGAACCCCTTCACCATTGACAGCAAACCCGCCACCACCGATTACAAGGAGTTCATCTTGGGCGAGGCACGTTATTCATCGCTGACCCGCTCCTTCCCGGATCGTGCGGAAGAGCTGTTCACCAAAGCAGCCGACACCGCCAAGGAACGCCGCAAACATTTGGAAAAATTGGTTGCGCTGTATAGCCAGGACTGATTTTCCCGCTAATCCTTGTATAAAAGAGAAGTCCGCTTTTCACGCAAGTGAAAGCGGACTTCTTTGGTATATTTGAATCCGGAGGAGAAAAACACGCAAAGGAGAAAACGTATCCTTCAATCAACTGGCTATCTTTTTCAAATTCATGTTAGCGAACTTGAGCATAGTGCCGGTTCTATCCCGGATCCGGTTAATTTAAGGGAATAAGCGGCAATTCGTAGTCGCTGGAGGTGTGGCTTGAAGAACTGCCCGAACTGTTGTCATCTGTATTACTGCTTTGCGAGACGATCGCCTTTTTCATTTTCACCAGATCAAGAATGTTGATCTCCCCGTTGCCGTCTACATCCAAGCCGTCGGCCGAAACGTCAAACCCCAACAAATATTTTTTTAAATTAACCAAATCGTCAGCCTTATAGTTGGTTGCCGCCAAAGCTTCCGTTCCGGCAAAGACCAAAAGCACAACCGCCGCTAACAACGCAGACACCGATTGACGAATGTTCATTGTCTCGCCCTCTCCATCATCAAAATTTCTATTCTCATTTTATTCTTTTTGCACCTGAAAGTCAAGCATTATTTCGCCGTTTGTCCGTTGTATAATTTTGCTAAAACAGAAAAAATAAAAATTCTTTCTCTTTTAGGATAGACAAATTTCGCGGTTTATACTATAATAAAACAAAATCGTTTTTCGGAGGTCATTTATGGAAAAGGTCTTGGTGCTTGACTTCGGCGGGCAATATAATCAATTGATTGCAAGGCGTGTGCGGGAACATCATGTGTATTCTGAAATTCGACCCTACACCGCCCCGCTTGATGAGATCAAAGCCGCCGGTTACAAGGGAATTATCTTAACGGGCGGCCCCAACAGCGTTTATGGCGAAAACGCTGTTCTTTACAGCAAAGCGTTGTTTGAACTTGGCGTGCCGGTTTTGGGAATCTGCTACGGCGCGCAGTTAATGGCACATCTGATGGGCGGCACCGTGGGCGCCGGCGCCAGCGAATACGGTAAGGTAGACGTACAAATTGATACCGCCAGCAAATTATTTGCCGATTTACCGAATAAAACGGTTTGCTGGATGAGCCATACCGATTATATCCAGCGCGTTCCGGTGGATTTTAAAATCACCGGAAAAACCGCCGATTGCCCGGT
>CAJOQU010000147.1 GCA_905236975.1 uncultured Clostridia bacterium | reverse complement strand
TTTTGCGCTGCGCCACCTTTTTGGAGTACATAGATAAAGGCGAAATTCGCTATATGGGCGAGCCTGCCGTAACCACCAACGCCGAGGGAAAAGCCGCCTATGTGGGATCGTCGGAGCTGCGGCGCATAAAGCAAACCTTTGGACTGGTATTTCAACAATTCAACCTGTTCCCGCATTTTTCGGTTCTGAAAAATGTAATGGACGCGCCGCTTCATGTGCAAAAGCGCCCCAAGGCCGAAGTGGAAAAAGAGGCCATGGAATTATTAAAGAAAATGAATTTAGACACCCGGGCGGACGCCTACCCCTGCCAGCTTTCAGGTGGGCAGCAGCAGCGTGTCGCCATTGCGCGCGCATTGGCGTTAAAGCCGGAAATCCTGTTTTTTGACGAACCGACCAGCGCCTTGGATCCCGAATTGACCGGTGAAGTCTTGAAGGTCATTCGTCAATTAGCCGACGAAAAAATGACCATGGTGGTCGTCACACATGAAATGCCGTTTGCCCGTGCGGTCAGTAACCGCGTAGTATTTATGGATGGCGGCGTGATCGTAGAACAGGGCGATCCTGAACAAGTTTTTGGCAACCCCAAGGAAGAACGGACGCGCCAGTTCCTGAAAAATTACCAACAATGACACAGTACATCACCTATACCCTTTTCGATCCCACCGGCAATATCACCGCTTTGGTGGAAACGCCGGTCGCTATACCGGATCAGCCGCATGTCGCCAAAGCCATTATGCAAGCCGAACCGCTCTGCGAACAGGTCGGTTTTTTGTCCTTTCCCAATCCGGACGGCATCGCCTTGCGCATGGCAGGCGGTGAATTTTGTGGAAACGCCACCATGAGCACAGCGGTGTTTTACGCCCTGCGTCACGGCATTTCCATAGGTAATATTGCCGTCACCGCCTCGGGTGCGGACGGTCCTGTTTCGGTCGCCGTTGAGCAAAACGCCGATCAAAGCTACTGCGCAACCGTGTCCATGCCCTCTCCCCTTTCGGTAAAGGAAGAATTTCTGCCTGACTGCGGGAATTTGCCGGTTGTACGGTTTGATGGCATCGCTCATGTCATTGTAAAGCAAAAATTTGAACCGGCAAAGGCAGAAGCACTTGCACCGATTTGGTGCCGCGCTTTGGATGCTTCGGCGATTGGTATGATGTTTTTTGACGACCTGCACAGCGCCTTAACCCCTTTGGTTTATGTGCCTGCGGCGGATACCTTATGTTGGGAAAATTCCTGTGCCAGCGGCACTACAGCGGTGGGAGCGTATCTCACCCACTGTGCAAAGCCGCCTTTATCCGCTTCTTTGCGACAACCCGGCGGTACCCTTACCGTTACGGTTTTGCAAGAAGACAACTATTCTTTGACGGGCACCGTCAAAAAGATCGATACAAAAACGCTTTGAGCTCCTATAACAAATAAAGGACGTGCTGTTACGGCGCGTCCTTTTGCTTTTTTACATCCTACTTGTTATAATTTTTAAAGATGAAATCCCATGATTTTCAACCATTTCATCACTGCAGGCAACCATGCGGCGGCGTGAGTCACAGCGGGGGTGACGTCATCTTTCGTTTCTTCGTCACAAGTTGCAAGACCGTGCGCACCATAGGGATAGATATGCACCTCAAAGGGCACTTTTTTATCAGCCAGCGCTTTGGCATACAGCAAAGTGTTGGCAACAGGTACGCAGGTATCCTCCGCCGTGTGCCAAAGAAAAGCAGGCGGGGTGGTAGGCCGCACATTACGGTCGCAGGAAAAGCGATCGATTTGTTCCTTTGTTCGATCCGTTACACCAAGTAATGCATTGAAACTGCCAAGATGCGCGTAAGCCGGATCAGCGGTGATCACCGGGTAACAAAGCACCGAGGCGTTCACCGATTTACTGTCAGGAAATACCTCGCGCACCTCCGGGCAGTCAAAAGAAGTGGAATAATGCGCCGCCAAATGCCCTCCGGCTGAAAAGCCCAAAACGGCAATTTTAGAGGTATTGCAGTTCCATTGATCCGCGTTTTGATAAATCAATTCCATCACGGCTGCGACTTCCCTGATTTGCGCCGGAAAGCGGTGCGGGGCAACCGAATAGTATAAGATAAATACATTAAACCCTTCCGGTATAAACCGCAGAGCGATCGGTTCCGCCTCACGTTCGGAACAAAAGACATATCCCCCGCCCGGGCAAATAATCACACAGGGACGCTTTTGATTTTCCCGCTTCATTTCAACCATGTTATAGGGCAAATAAGCCGCTAAAACCGGATCACGGCCATCCTCGCCTAAAAAAGGAAAATGATCCTTCAAATGAATTCGTTCATGCTGCATTTTTTCTTACTCCTTTACCAGTACCTTTTCTATTTTTCCAAAGACCATTTTATGAAAATCGTCTTCATAGCATGCCAGCGGCGCCGTATCGGTAAAACAGTCCTTTTGCATGGTTTGCACATACTGCTTTTTGCAAATCAAAACCAGACGCGCCTGCTCAAAAAAGACCGTATCATCCTGAAAAACCGGAGTCAATCCGGTCAAGGCGGTTTTATCAACATCCCGGCCGGAAAGATTGCCGCAAACCTTGTGGATCGCCTTGTTCTCCCCGTAAAAGCTTAAAGTGAAATAGTCGTTTTCCTCCACAAACTTCATGGTGTAACGCTGTGGACGAATCACGACCAGCACCGAATCATGACCCCAAATTTCACCTGCAAAGCCCCAAGAAGCCGTCATCATATTATAGCCGTCACGGTCGCCCGCCGCAATCAGCATCCATTCATCGGCAATCGTTTTAATGAAATTATCCTCAATTTGTTTGGCTTCGATCTCTTTCCACATATCGGTTCCTTCCTGTCAAAATAAGATGTATGGCATAGCCATATCGGGCAGATTCAACGCTCGAAATCCGCATCAATTGAAAACTATATTTTTTGCGCCATCATGCTTGCAAAATAATCCTTCGCGTCTGAAAACTGCTGTTCCATTTGGCGGCACTTTTCGTCATACGGCAGGTCGGCCGAGACCAGTTTTAAAATTTCAGCCTTGGCCACCTCGGTTCTGCCCAAGATAAGATTGACAAGTTCTTTCACGTTTTGATCGGCGGAATCGGGATCGGCTGTTAAAGCATTACAGCATTTTGCGGCCTCTACCACGGTTTTCCCAATCACCTTAGCGCCCATGGTTACTTCGCTTGGGAGTGTGGCGGTCGTCTCCACCCGTTTTTTTAAGGTTTCAAACGGTGTGGGGACTGTTTTTGCGTTCAAAAGCGCAATCTGCTCCTTGAGTGCTTCGATTTGAGCATCGCGCTCAGCGAGCTTTTTTTCCAAATCTTTACACATAAGCTCGGAAGCGGTCGCCTGTTCAAAGAGCGCGGTATTCTGCCGGAGTAATTGTTTCTTTCTCACACTTGTTCCCCCTTCTCCGCTGTTGGCTGTGGCGAACAGATTCGATCAACCGATTGTTCATCGTAAAAATCACTCTGCACAGGTAGTTTCTTTTTGCGAATCCAGTGGTTGACCAATGTGGAGGCCAGGTAATAAATGACCGCAAACACCGGTACGCCGATCAACATACCTAAAACGCCGAACAAGCCGCCGCCAACCAAAATGGCAAACACCACCCAAAAAGCCGAAAGCCCGGTAGAATTGCCCAAAATTTTGGGGCCGATCAAATTTCCGTCCAACGCTTGAAGCAGAATGATAAAAATGATGAAATACAACCCCTTTATTGGGTCATAAAGCAGGATCAAAGCCGTACAGGGCACCGCACCAATGTAGGGTCCGAATACCGGGATCACGTTCGTCACCCCAATAATGACAGCCACCAACATGGTATACGGCATATTCAAGATTGTGACCCCGATAAAGCAAAGCACACCGATGATAAGGGAATCCAGCAGTTTTCCGTAAATAAATCCACTGAAAATTTTGTTGGCGCGTCGCCCGGTATGTACGATTCGTGCAACCAACTGTTTATTCATGATCGCAAACATCAGCTTGCGAAACTGGCGCATAAGCGTCTTTTTATTAAACAAAATATAAAGTGCAAAAATAAAACCAAGTGCAAAATTTTTCAAAAAACTGACTACGCTCCATACACCGGAAGCAAAATATGAGGCCATCGAGGTCACATAACGAGTCAGATCGGTTTGAAGCCAATGTTTACCACTCTCATAAATCGACATGACGATTTTCTGCAGATCGCTGTTTTTCTTCAGTTCATTATTGATGGTCGCAACAAAAGCATCCAACTGATCGGGAACGGTTTTGACCAGTGATGTAATGCTCTCTAAAAACTGAGGTACCACCATATAAATCAGCAAAAACAAGATCAGTAAAAAGCAAAGCAACGCGCCAAACACACTGACGGCGTTGGCAGCTTTTTGGGCAAATTTTTTATGTTTTCCGTGCTTTTCGATCCATTGCATCAAGCGATTGTCAATACCATCCACCATGGGATTTACCAGGTAGGCGATAACCAGTCCGATGATGACCGGTTGGAGCACCCCCAAAAATTTAGCAAGATATTCTAAAATTCCGTGCAATCGAAAAAGTAAAAAGAAGAACAACATACAGGCCGCTACCACCAAAAAAGCCGTCACGCCCCAATAAACATTCTGTTTTGGAAATTTTGATTTATTATTCATGGAATTTCACCTTTCGATATAAGGGTTTCAACAGCCGGACCACCGCCGCACAAAACAAAATGCCAAGCAACGCGCCTGAAAAATCAATAAGAACATCCCGTATTTCACCGCTCCTGCCCTCAATGAATAACTGGTGCAGCTCATCACTGATGGCATAAAGCAGGCAAAATGCGGCGCCGGCGGCCATACGCACCTTATATAAAAGGCCTGTATAGCTGACCATGTTTAAAAATGCCAAAGCTCCTAATACGCCGTAAATGGTAAAATGCGCTGCTTTTCTTGCAATAAACTGCGAAGATTCAACCAGCAAAGCCTGATCTTCCTTTGGCATGGAAGAAAAATCCCGAACAAATAACTTTAAGATAAACGTGATCACATGGCCGCTGGTCGCACTGGACACCGCCGCGTTCTGGGCTGACATGTTGAAAATAAAAGCTACCCAAAGAGCAAGTAAGATCCCTACACACACGCGAAAAGTTTTCATAGCAATCTCCATTCTGCCGCTAAAGCGATCAGCACAAATAGATCATGAAATCTCCAATAGCGGCGGATGGAGATGATATCGGCATGTTTT
>CAJOQU010000146.1 GCA_905236975.1 uncultured Clostridia bacterium | reverse complement strand
ACGCCGCACCCTAAAAAAGATTTTTGCCTTGCCGGCTGACAGGAGGATCCCCATGAAAAGCAACGAGGGGCTGTCGCACAAACGTACCTTACGCTTGTGAGGCAGCCCCTCAGTCTGTCAATCCATACTTGCGGTTTGAATCGCCGCTTTTTGCGCCCGGCTTTATTCGCAGTGACAACAACCCTGGCACGAGGCACAGTCGGGCAGACCCTCCGGCTTTTCCAGCTCGGGGTGTTTGGTATAATAATCAAACAACGCGGCTTTGACCGCTTCCTCCGCCAGTACCGAACAATGGATCTTATGCGCGGGCAGACCGTCCAGCGCCTCGACCACCGCTTTGTTCGAAAGCTTCAAAGCCTCTTCCACCGGTTTGCCTTTAATCATCTCGGTCGCCATAGAGCTGGTGGCTATGGCCGATCCACAGCCGAAGGTGTTGAATTTCACATCGGTAATGATGCCGTCTTCAATCTTCAAATACATCTTCATAATGTCGCCGCATTTGGCGTTGCCGACCTCGCCGATGGCGTCGGCGTCTTCAATGGTGCCGATATTTCTTGGGTTGCGGAAATGATCCATGACCTTTTCACTGTATAACATATTGCTTTTTCCCTTCTTCTAAATCTTTCCAAACCGGGGACATGGAACGCAGATACGCCACGACCTCCGGGACATGTTTCAAAATATGCTCGATTTCCTGCTCGGTATTGTACTCACAAAGTGAAATACGCAGTGAGCCGTGCGCGACCTCATGCGGCAGACCCAGCGCCAACAGTACATGGCTGGGGTCAAGCGAACCGGAGGTGCAGGCCGAGCCGGAGGATGCGCTGATGCCGCGGTCGTCAAGCAACAGCAGGAGCGATTCGCCCTCGATTCCCTCAAAACACATGTTGAGCGTGCCGGCAAGGCCGCGGTGGAGGTCGCCGTTGATTTTGGAATGCGGGATTTTGGAAAGCCCTTCAGCCAACCGGTCGCGCATGGCCTTTACCTTGCGGTTGGTTTGTTCTAACTGTTCGTTGGCCTCTTTCAGCGCCGCCGCCATGCCCGCAATGCCTGCCACGTTCTGTGTGCCCGCACGTTTGCCGCGCTCTTGCGCACCGCCTTCAATCAGGGTGTAAAGCGGAATTCCTTTTCGCGCATACAGCGCGCCCACGCCTTTCGGGCCGTGGAATTTGTGTGCCGAAATCGACAGCAGATCAATATTTTGCGCCTGCACATCAATTGGCAGGTGCCCCGCCGCCTGCACCGCGTCGGTGTGGAACAATACCCCGCGCTCACGGCAAATGGCGCCAAGCTCCGCAATGGGCTGAACGGTGCCGATTTCGTTGTTGGCGTACATAATGGTGACCAGCGCCGTGTCCTCCCGGATGACGTTTTTTAACTCGTCCGGCCGCACAAAACCGTCGCTGTGTACCGGCAACAGGGTGACTTCAAACCCCTGCTTTTCCAGCTTTTCCAGCGTGTGCAGCACCGCGTGATGCTCAAACGCCGATGAAACAATGTGTTTTTTGCCTTTTTTCTCACCTAAAGTCGCGGCGGTCAGAATGGCCTGATTGTCCGCCTCGCTCCCGCCGGAGGTAAAGGTGATCTCTTTGCTGTCACAGTTCAGCACCCCGGCAATGGTTTCGCGGGCGGCAAACAACGCCTCCTCCGCTTTTTGCCCCATGGTATAAAGGCTGGAGGGATTGCCGTATTCCTCTTTTAAAAAGGGAAGCATGGCCTCAAAGGCAGTATCGCTTAATTTGGTTGTAGCGGCATTATCCGCATAAACTGTTTTCATGTTTTTCGCCTTCTGTATCTTATTTTGTGAAAAGTATATCACATAATTCCTACCAAGTCAATAGGTTTTTAATTTTTTTCGGTTTTCCCCGGACTGGCAAAGCTCCGGGAACTTTCTCATATAGTATAAAGAAAGGAACGGGTGATATGCATGTTTTTCGGGTATCTGTTAAAAATCGCGGCAAGTATTTATTATTTTGCGCTGCACGTCACGGGAGCGGGCTCTTTTCCGCCCCCGCTATCAGCCAAGCGGGAGGCCGAGCTGCTGGAAAAATGGAAAAACGGGGATATGGAGGCGCGTGACGAGCTGATTGAGCATAATTTGCGGCTGGTGGCGCATATCGTGAAAAAATATTACAACACCGGCGCCGACCAGGACGATCTGATCTCGATCGGTACCATCGGCTTAATCAAAGCGGTCTCGACCTTTAACAGCGACAAGGGGATTCATCTGGCGACCTATGCGGCACGCTGTATTGAAAATGAGATTCTGATGTTTTTTCGAAACCAGAAAAAGAGCGCACAGGATGTTTTTATCAGCGAACCCATTGATACCGATAAAGACGGCAACGCCCTGACCCTGATCGATGTGATCGCAGACGGGCGGGATATTTCAGAAGAGATTGACACCAAGCTGAAAATTGAAAAGCTAAAGGTCGTGCTTCCGGGATGTTTAGATGACCGCGAACGCGCCATTATTACTATGCGGTACGGGTTAAACGGCAGTGATGAGTTGACCCAGCGGGATATCGCCAAACAATTGAACATTTCGCGCAGCTATGTTTCGCGTATTGAAAAATCCGCATTGGAAAAGCTGCGGCGGCAATTTTAAATCTTTCGGCGGGGCTCCGCCGTTTTTCTTTGCCGCGCCCGAGACCCGCAGTTCGTCACCGGTGCGGGTGGTGCGCGATGAATCCGGCCAGTGCCCCGAACGCGCGGGGGTGTACCCCTGCGGGGAAGCGCGGGCTACGCCGGGGGCGTTCTGTCGGCCGCAGTTGACGGCATCAAGACCGCCGAAAAACTAATGAGCCGGCAAGCCTGAAAATCCTTGTAAAATACGATCGTT
>CAJOQU010000145.1 GCA_905236975.1 uncultured Clostridia bacterium | reverse complement strand
GGGCAGCCCGCTTCCTCGTTTAAAATTTCCTCCCCGCCTTCAATTCGGTAATGGGTGCCGAATTCGTCTTCTTCGGTCTTGGTGAAAAGCTCGACCCGCGCCACCGACGAAACCGCCGCCAGCGCCTCGCCCCGAAAGCCCAAGGTGGCAATGGCGGTCAGGTCATCCTGCGTTTGAATTTTACTGGTGGCATGCCGCAAAAAGGCAAGCGGCACATCGCCCGGCGCGATGCCGCAGCCATCATCGGTAATGCGTATAAAGGTGATGCCGCCGTGTTGGATTTCCACCGTGATATGGCGCGCCTTGGCGTCAATGGAATTTTCCACCAGTTCTTTTATGACCGAGGCGGGGCGTTCCACCACCTCGCCCGCGGCAATCAATTCCGCCACCTGTTTTGGTAAAACCTGAATTTTCGGCATGTTCACACCTTCCTTTTTAACAAATTTCCCCCTGTTGGTCAGGAGCAATGAAAATTCGTTTTTTATGAGATACTTTTTGCCCGGTCGGAAAGCTCCGATAATACCTGCAATGCCTCAATAGGAGTTAAAGTATTCACATCCATCTGCTTAAGTTCTTCAAACAGAGCGGTTGCCCCCTGCATTTCCAGCGGCAATTGGTTTTCGGGGTCAACGGCGGTCTTATAAGTAACCACGCCTTCCTCCTCGGTTTTTTTCAAAATCTCCTTGGCGCGTTCAATGACCGCATCCGGAATACCGCTTAATTTCGCCACTTCTATGCCATAGCTGTCATCCGCGCCGCCCCGCACAATGCGCCGCAGAAAGGTAATGTCATCCCCGCGCTTTTTGACCGCGACGTTATAATTTTTCACACCCGGAAGCTCGTTTTCCATTTCGGTCAACTCGTGGTAATGGGTGGCAAACAGAGTTTTCGCACCCAAACGGCGCTTATCCGCCACAAATTCCAACACCGCACGGGCAATGGACATGCCGTCAAAGGTGGAGGTGCCGCGGCCGATCTCATCTAAAATCAGCAGACTGTTTTTGGTGGCGTTTTTTAAAATATCGGCCACCTCGCTCATTTCCACCATAAAGGTGGACTGCCCCGCCGCCAGGTCGTCCGACGCGCCGACGCGGGTAAAAATGGCGTCAACAATGCCGATTTCGGCCATATCGGCCGGTACAAAGCAACCCATTTGCGCCATCAGCACAATAATAGCCGTCTGCCGCATATAGGTGGATTTGCCCGCCATATTGGGGCCGGTAATGATGGCACAACGGTCATCCTTCATGTTTAAATAGGTATCGTTGGTGACAAAAGGCGTTTTGATGACCTTTTCCACCACCGGGTGCCGCCCCGCCTTAATGGAAATGACGCCGTTTGTATTGACAAGCGGTCTGCAATAGCGGTTATTGGCCGAAACCTCCGCCAAGGAACAAAGCACATCCAACCGTGCCACAGCGGCGGCTGTCTGCTGAAAACGCCGAATCTCGTTTGCAATCTTGCCGCGAATTTCATCAAACAGCTCATATTCCAACTGAATCACACGGTCTTTGGCTGTGAGCACGCGTTTTTCCAGCTCTTTCAGCTCCTCGGTCACAAAACGTTCGCAGTTGGTCAGCGTCTGGCGGCGTATGTAGTCCTCGGGCACCTTATCCAAAAAGGAGTTGGTGACCTCTATGTAATATCCAAAAACCTTGTTGTACCGCACCCGCAGGTTTTTGATGCCGGTGCGCTCGCGCTCACGGGACTCGATCTCGGTGATGAAGCCGGCGCCGTTCTGCATATCGCCGCGAAGCTCGTCCACCTCGGCATTATAGCCTTTACGAATCAAGCCCCCTTCTTTCAGGGAGTTTGGCGCCTTTTCATCGATCGACGCGGCGATGAGCTCGGCAATGTCCTCCAGCGGATCGATTTCGTTGTATATTTCTTTAAGCATGCGGCACTGCACGCCGCTAATAGCCGCCTTGATGGCGGGAAACTGCCGCGCCGTGTCCCGAATAGTGATCAGCTCACGCGGAAGGGCGGTCCCGTAAACCACCTTGGTCATGGCGCGTTCCACGTCTTTTACTCCGGCAAGGCTTTGAATGGTCTCGCCGCGAAGCACCGTGTCGGAGCATAATTCGTCCACGGCGTTTTGACGCAGTTGAATTTGCGCCAAATTGATCAGCGGCTGTTCCACCCAGGAGCGAATGAGCCGCTTGCCCATGGCCGTTTTGGTTTTATCAATGACCCAAAGCAGAGAACCGCGTTTGGATTTGGCGCGCATGGTCTCGGTCAGTTCCAG
>CAJOQU010000144.1 GCA_905236975.1 uncultured Clostridia bacterium | reverse complement strand
CAGATTTCGTCTGATAAAAGACCGTGTACCTGCCCCGCCTTGATGACCGGCGGCAAAAGCCTTGTGGGCAATCCTAATTTTTCCAAAAGATCAAAGTTCCAATCGCGCCGCACGGGGTCATAAAAATTGGTGGTAGAGGCAATACTGGCCTCGGCGTGTATCTCGCCCGTCAGCATATAGGCGAACAGATCGGGGATCAGCAACAGCTTTTCGGCCTGTTCCAGCTGCTCGGGTTCATGATTTTTCAAATACATCAGTTGGTACAGCGTATTGATGCGCAAAAACTGCGTGCCGGTGGCGGCATAAATATCCTCCTTCGGCAGTACGGCAAAGACCTCGTCCGGCACGCCCTCGGTGCGCAGATCGCGGTAATGCACCGGGTTGCCGATCAGGCGGCCGCGTTTATCGATCAGGCCGAAGTCCACACCCCAGGTATCGATCCCGATGGCGTCAAATCCGCCGGCGTTGACCGCCTTGGTGATGCCCGCCTTAATTTCAAAGAACAGGCGCAGAATATCCCAATACATGGTGCCGTTCACAATGACCGTATCGTTAGAAAAACGATGAATCTCCTCCATCGAAATTTTGCCGTTTTCAAGCGTTGCCAGCATGGCGCGCCCGCTGGATGCGCCGAAATCAAAGGATAAAACTTTTTTCATGTTCGTTCCTCCCAAATTAAAGGTGCTCTTATTATAACGGATGTCAAAACAAAAATCTACCTTTTTTCTTCACTTTTACAGGGTCTTCAATTTAAAGGTTGCAAAATAAATCGGATTTTGGTATAATCAGGGAGAAATGAGGCGAATATTTTGAAATCCTTTTTTCAAAAACTGTTTAGAACCTTTTACAGTAAAAAGTTTTTGGGTTTTTGTTTGATCGGCTGTGTCAACACCTTCAACACAGCCTTTTTTTCATGGCTTGCCCATTTAAAATTACAGCAAAACATCGCGGCCTATATCGGCTATTTTATTTCGCTGACCATCAACTATTTTTTGAACGGCAAACTGGTATTTAAAGAGAATTTGAGCATTCGCAATTATCTGCGGTTTCTTCTTTCCTATATCCCTAATTTCATCATTTATTTTTTGGTCTCGTTCATTACCATCAACCTGATCCGGCTGCCGCAGTTTTGGGCGACCGTGATCGCCATTGCCGTGGGCGGGCCCGTCACTTTTGTCATCATCAAGCTTTACGCCTTCGGCGATCACGATGCCTCCCGCTGAACAGCTTTTTCAAAACAATCCTTTAATAAATGAAGCGCCGGTTCAATGTCGGCGTCCTCTATGCCGGCAAAGCAGAGCCTGACTTCCCCTCTGTTTTTGGCCGGCATAATTTTTATCCCTTTTTCCTGTGCGGCGGCGCAAAGGGACTCACTTGCAATATCCGCCCCGATGTTCAGCCGCACTGTCAAAGAAGATTCGTACAGCGTTTGCTCCCCTTGCGGAAAGAGCTCGCTTAATACCGCGCAAAAGCGTCGGCTTTTTTGGCTGTACCGCTTGCGCAGACGCCGCAAATGCTTTTCCAGCGCCCCGGTCTGTAAATAGCGGGTCAGCGCCAGCTGCTCCGCCTTGCCGCAGGTGGGGTTGTACAGCTCCCGTCGGGCGGCGAAACATTCCGCCAGCCGGTCGGGCAAAACCATGTAGGCAATGCGGACGCTTGGCAGCAATAGCTTTGAAAAACTGCCGATATAGACCGTCTTTTCGGGCAGGTTGGCCTGAAAGGCGGTCATACTGCGCGCTGTGTAACGCAGTTCGCCGTTGTAGTCGTCTTCAATGATCAGGCGGTCATTTTTTTGACGCGCCCATTTTACAAATTCGCCGCGACGGGAGGCAAGCTCGGTCACACTAAGCTTTGCTAAGGCTGACGGCAGCAAAAACAAGGTCTGTACGCCGCTGTTTATCAGGGCTTCCACCCGTGCGCCGCTGCGGTCGCTCGCCAAATGGCACACCTCAACGCCATAGTCCGAAAAGATCTGCTCGGCCTGTAAAAAGCCGCCGTTCTCCATGCCGACGGTTCCGTTTCGGCCGGTCAATCCGCACAAAAAT
>CAJOQU010000143.1 GCA_905236975.1 uncultured Clostridia bacterium | reverse complement strand
GGGTTACACCTTCCAAGGGTGGTACAGCGACGCGAAGTTTAAAACCAAGGTGACCAAAATCACCAAAGGCTCCACCGGCAACAAAACTTTGTATGCCAAGTGGAAAAAGAAATAACGAGAAATGAAACGCCCCCGAGTCTCAGCAAAAAGCCGAGGCTTGGGGGGTCGTTTTTTTACCGGAACGCCGGGGCGGCATTCCCGCAGGATCCATTTTTCAGCGGGTCGAAAAGCCGCAAATCCGTTTCATGCCGCATCACCTTGAAAACCGTGTGTTATTCTTTCAATTCCGCAATGGTGACGCCGTTTTCCCCCTCGCCGAAGGTGCCAAGGCGGAAGGAGGCAATGCTTTTATGCGAGCGTAAGTGCGCCTGCACCGCTTTGCGCAGGACGCCGGTGCCTTTGCCGTGAATAATGGTGACCGTGGTAATGCCCGACAGCACCGCGTTATCAATATATTGATCCAACTCCAAAATCGCCTCGTCAGCCGCCATGCCGCGCAGATCCAGCTCACCCGACACGGTGCGGTTCCCGCGGGACGTCAACCCCGTGACCTTGCGGGTCTTTTTGGGCTCAACGGCGGGCGTCCCCTTTTTTTGCAGGCGCAGATCGGCAAACGGCACCCACATTTTCATGGCGCCCGACAGCACATAGGCCTTTTTTTCACCCTGCTTAACGTCCAGCACCGTGGCCTCGCGGCCAAGTTCGGCCAAAATGACCGCGTCCCCTTTTTGAAGGCGTTCCACCGCCTCCCCCGAAACGGTGCGTTTCACGACCGGATCGGCGCTGTCCTCTAACTCGGTCAACGTCTTTTTATACGCCGCCCGCGCTTTTTCGGCCAGTTTAGCGGCGTTTTCGGCGTTCATTTTCTTTTTGAGGGTCTCCAGTTCTTCAAGCAGTTGAGAGGATTGCATGCGCGCTTTTTCAATGACCGCCTCGGCGTTTTGGCGGGTCTGCTCCATCAGCTTTTGGCGCTTGACCTCAAACTCATGCTCCCGCTGTTCGGCCTTGCGGTTGGCTTCCTCCAACCGGCGGCGCAGATCGCGGGATTTTTGTTCTTCCGCCTCGGCGGCCTTGCGTGCCGCTTCCAGTGCGGCGACCACCCGCTCAAGGCGTAAATCGTCGTCTGACACGCCGCTTCGCGCACTTTCTATAATGGTCTTATCCAGCCCCAAACGTTCCGAAATGGCAAAGGCATTGGAACGCCCCGGCATCCCCACGATCAGGCGATAGGTCGGTTTTAAAGTGGCGACGTCAAACTCACAGCAGGCGTTTTCTACCCGTGGGGTATCCAGCGCGTAAGACTTCAGCTCCGGGTAGTGGGTGGTAGCGGCGATCTTGGCGCCCACCCCCGACAGGCGCATCAAAATAGCCTGTGCCAGTGCCGCGCCTTCCACCGGGTCGGTACCGGCGCAAAGCTCATCGAACAGCACCAGCGAATCATCGTCGGCAAGCTCGGTAATGGTAATGATGTTGACCATATGCGATGAAAAGGTCGAGAGCGACTGCTCAATGCTCTGTTCATCGCCGATATCGGCAAAAATCTTGTTGAAAACAGCCACTTCGCTGCCGTCGTCGGTCGGGATCATCAGTCCGCACATGGTCATAAGGGTCAACAGACCGATGGTTTTAATGGTCACGGTTTTGCCGCCGGTGTTCGGGCCGGTAATAATCAAGGTATCATACGCACGGCCAAGCTCGACCGTAATGGGCACCGCCTGCTTTTGGGGAATCAAAGGGTGGCGGGCGCGTTTAAGAAGCAGCCGCCCCTCGGTATTGATGTGCGGCATGGCGGCCTTCATTTTATAAGCAAGGCGGGCTTTGGCAAAAATCAGATTCAGCTCGACCAGCGCCTCAAACGACCAAATAATACTATCCGCAAAGTTGCCGGCTTCGGCCGATAATTCCGCCAAAATGCGCTCGATCTCCTCCTGCTCGCGCAGCTTCAGCACGCGAATTTCGTTGTTTGTTTCCACCACCGTCATGGGCTCTACAAAGACCGTTGACCCCGTGGCAGAGGTGTCATGCACAATGCCGGGCATTTGCCCCTTATACTCGGCCTTGACCGGCACCACAAACCGACCGTCACGCTGGGTAACGATAGCTTCTTGCAAATATTTGGCGTTTTGCCCCCGCACGATCCTTTCCAGGCTGTCGCGAATTTTGGCCGATTTGGCGGCAATCTTTCGCCGAATATCGTACAGCGCGGGGGAGGCGTTGTCGTTCAGCTCCTCCTCCGATCGAATGGCAAAGGTAATGGCTTCCTCCACATGCTTGTTGGGAACCAGCGCCTCAAACAGGCTGTCAAGCGAGGTGACGCCCGCGCCGGTGCAATCCGCACGCCAGGCCTTCACGCTGCGAATCACCCGCAGCAGCTCGGCGATATCCAACAGCTCCGGGATGGAAAGCACCGCCGACGCTTCGGCGCGGCGCAGTGCCGAAGACATGTTTTTGGCCGCCCCAAAGGATGGCGCCGCATACCGCGCCATAAAGGCATGCGCGTCCCCGGTGTTTTGCAGCAGAGAGGCCACCTTTTGGGGGTCGGTCTCGGGCAAAAGGGCGCGCGCCCGTTCGGCGGCGTCGGCGATCGTCGTCTCATCAGCCAGGCGGGATAAAATTTTATCAAGTTCTAAGGTTTTGGCATAGCGTGTAAAATGATACTCCATGCGATTCTCCTGCTATGATGAAATTATTCTTTGATACTGTTATAAAAGTCCAGCGTGGCAAACCGGTGGTCGGTTTGCAGGGTGATGTACGCCCCGGTCAAATCGGACAGCGCCCGCGCCGCCTCGTTGGGAATGTCAAAGGCGTACAGCTTGGAAAACTCGGCATATACAATATGCCGCATGGCCGACAGCATGGTGCGGCTGATCGGGGCGGTTTTGGCGGACGGTTTGCAGTTGCCGCAATAAAGCGCACCGCCGGCGCTTTCGAAAAACATAACGTCGTCCTCAAATTTGCCGCAGCCGGCGCAGGCTACCAGATCGGGCGTGTAACCCGTCAGCACCGCTGTGCGCAGCTCGGTAATGGCCTTCACAAGCGGCGGATAACGCATTTCAGCGGTCAAAAAATGCAAAGAGTTTAAAATCAGCCGAAAAAATTCACCGTTTTCGGAATCGGTTTCGGCAAATACGGCGGCAAGCTCGCAAAAATACTGTGCCAGCGCCAGGCGTTCAATGTCACTGCCCGCACCGTAAAACACCCGCATAGGCGCGGCTTCGTAAATGCGGAAGGTATCTTTCTTATGTAAAACGGTAAAGCTGCCGTATGTAAGCAGCGCGGTGGCCGCGCCTTTTTTGGAACGCACGTTTTTCGCGCCCGCCGCAAATGCGCGCAGCAGCTTTCCCTCACGCGTAAAGAGAGTAACCAAACGGTCACTCTCCCCTACGTTCATTTCCTTGATTACCAACGCCTCGGTCGTAAAACGCGTCTCTGTTTCCTTCACGAATTTCCTGCTCTCTGCGTTTGTTGGCGAAATTCAAATAATCGCCCACACTGCCGCTTTTGATAAATTTTTCCCATGATTTTTCCATGTTCCGTAAACCCGTCCGTCCTGAAAAAGTACAGTATCATTGTTCGCCCGGATACGGATTTTTATAAGAGGAAAATTCAGTCAAGCCCGTAAGATCGAATCAGCCCCTGACGGTTGCGCCAGTCTTCCTTGACCTTGACCCACAGCTTGAGAGAGGCGCGAATGCCGAAAAACGATTCGATATCGCGCCGGGCCAGCGTGCCGACCCGTTTGAGTTGTTCGCCGCCCTTGCCGATGATAATGCCCTTGTGCGACGCTTTTTCGCAAATGATCGTGGCCTCAATATCCAAAATCGGTTCGCCCTCGGCGGTATCGCGCTCTACAAAGCGTTCTAAATCAACCGCAATGCCGTGCGGAACCTCTTTATCCAAACAACGCAGCAGCTTTTCACGAATCAGCTCGGCCACCATCACGCGATCCGGCTGATCGGTGACATCGTCATCCCCAAAATAGTGGGGAGCCGGCTTGGCAAAGGGCGCAAGCTCGGCCAACAGAAGATCGATCCCGTCGCCGGTTTTGGCTGAAAGCGGCACCACCGCGGCAAAATCCAACGCGGCGGTATACCGTGTGATCAACGTCAGCAACGCTTCTTTTTTCTCTAACAGATCGATTTTATTGATGACCAGCACCGCCGGCAGCCGCCGCCTTTTCAGCTCTTTCATCAGTTCAACCTCGGCGGGGGGCAGATCATCGAGTGAGAATTTCGGCGCGGCTTCAACCACCAGCACCGCCGCGTCAACCTCGGAAAGACCGTTGCCGACCGCCTTGTTCATGTTTTGATCCAGCATGTTGCGTGGTTTGTGAAAGCCGGGTGTGTCAATAAACACCAATTGGGTTTCGGCCTTGGTGTATACCCCGTTGATGCGGGTTCGGGTGGTCTGCGGCTTGTCCGACACAATGGCGACCTTTTGCCCCAAAATGCGGTTCATTAACGAGGATTTGCCCACATTGGGGCGGCCGATGATGGTAATAAATGCTGATTTTTCTTTCATATGTATCCTTACAGTTTATTGATGGCAAGGCCGAGCGCGTCTAACACGCGTTCTTCCTTTTCCCGCATGATGGTCTTCTCCAGCCCGCCTTTTTCATGGTCGTAGCCCAACAAATGCAGCATGGAATGCACCGTCAGAAAGGAAATCTCACGCTCTAAGCCATGGCCGTACAGATTGGCCTGCGCCAGCGCGTGCTCCACCGAAATCACGATATCGCCCAGCATTTTCGCGCCGGTCTCGGGGTTGGTGTCATAGTTTCCGTCCACTCCCAGCGGGAAAGAAAGAACATCGGTTGACGCATCAATTTGGCGGAACTGTTTGTTCATGCTTTGAATGGTTTCGTCGTTTACCAGCAGCACGTTGACCTCGGCGGAATCCTCAAATTCTTCCATTTTTAAGGTGGCAATGCAGGATTTACGAATCAGCAGCCTGGTGCCTGTTGGCAGCTTGACCTTCTTTTGATTATCGGTAATGTTGACCTTTACACTCATTTCTTTTCAGCACTTCTTTCATAAGCTTTTATAATTTCCTGTACAAGGTGGTGGCGCACAACGTCCCGCCCTGTCAGATAATGAATGGCGATTTGATCGATATGTTTTAAAATTCTGACCGCGTCTTTCAACCCCGATCGCTTGCCGTCCGGCAGGTCGATTTGGGTAATATCCCCCGTGACCACCGCTTTCGAGTTAAATCCCAGCCGCGTTAAAAACATTTTCATCTGCTCGGTGGTGGTGTTTTGCGCTTCATCTAAAATAATAAAGCTGTCATCCAGCGTGCGGCCGCGCATATAGGCCAGCGGCGCGACCTCAATATCCCCGCGCTCCTGACATTTTTGAAAGTTCTCGGCACCCATCATGTCAAACAGCGCGTCGTACAGCGGGCGCAGGTAGGGATCTACCTTTTGTTGCAGATCGCCCGGCAAAAAGCCCAACTTTTCGCCCGCCTCCACCGCCGGGCGGGTCAGAATAATGCGGTTGACCTGCTTGGCGCGGAAAGCATTCACGGCCGAGGCCACCGCCAAATAGGTCTTGCCCGTTCCGGCAGGCCCCACACCGATGGTGATGGTATTGTTTTGAATGGCCTCCACATATTGACGCTGGCCGATGGTTTTGGGTTTGACCGGCTTGCCCTTGGAGGTAATGCAGATGCAGTCGGCATCCGTCACGGCGGCGATTTTGTCATCCTCGCCGTCTTCCACCAGCGAAGCGACATACTCAATATTCTGCTCCGTGATCTGCTCGCCCTTATTGATCATGGCGACCAGGCATTCCACCGTGCGCGCCGCCTTCATGACGTCGTCCGCCTCGCCCTTGATCTTTAATTGACCGCCATGCGAGGTGATGGTGACGCCGTGCTTTTTCTCAATATGTTTGACATTTTCATCAAAATTGCCAAACAGATTGACAATCTGCTCAATGCGTTCCATATCTACCGTTTGTTCAAACAAAGCAGTCTTCCTCGATTTTTCTGTATAGTATTTATTAAACAATACAATCAGAGCAGAACCGGTATGCTTTGATTGTATTGTCTATATTATAACACATTTTTCACTGATTTCCAGTACTAAATAATAAAATTTCTTCCCAAGCAATGTCTTCTTCGGAAAGAATCAGCATTTTCAGGGTCAAACCGTCGTTTGTTTCGTCAAATTCACGATTTTTGACTTCAAATTGTGCAATATTTTCTACTGCCAACTGTTCATTGATCTGCCTTGTGAGCTGTTCTTCCAGCTCCTCACGGCTGAAAAGGCGCTCTTGTTCTTCGGTAAACCAAAAGGTTTTTCGGTGCATCCGTACCGGCAGCGTCTCTCCCAGCAGTCGCCATGCGCTCACATCGTTTTGACTCTCGTAAGGCGCGGGCAGTTTTCCGAGATACAACGGTACCGCCACGCCGAAGATCTCCAGTACCCGGCGGGTCGCGGTTTTGCCGG
>CAJOQU010000142.1 GCA_905236975.1 uncultured Clostridia bacterium | reverse complement strand
GTCACAGTCTGTCGAAAGGAGGCCGACGCCGTAACCTCCCGCGTGGTTTGCGCGGTGATGCTGCCCGCGGCATGCACCCACCGGGTCGTGCCCGCCTTTTCCGCCACACCCGACACCAGTAAATCGCCGGCTCGCACAGTATCGCCCACCTTGACCACGCAATCCCCCGTTTTTACATCAATGCGGGTCACAATGCCGTCGGCTCTGGCCTTTAAATTGCAGGGGCGGTTTTCCTCGCGATCGTTTTTTTCAGCCTCACTGACATTCACCGTCACCCGACAGCCCTCTAAATTCAGCGACGCCCACGCAAGCTCGGGCATGGCAAGCAGTAATTTTTGACCGGTGGTTTTGTAATCCACGCCCTTTGCGTAGACCCCTTCGTCAATACCAATGGTTTGGCAGGCTGCCAGAATGTCCTCGGCCGCCACTTCACGGTTGCCGGTCACTTCAACCGACCAAATAAAGCAAGACAACAGCTTTAAACTCGCAAAAAAGAGCGCCGCGCCCGCCGGAATGCCCCACCGTTTTCGGTAGTGCGACGTAAAAAAGGGCAGCCCGTGCTTTTCGGTGATATGCACCCGCACGCCGCCGCGCCTGATAATCCTTCGCAATTGTTTGAAATCCCGCACTGTCATGCGGCATTTTATTCGGGATTTCTCCCGTTTTACATCCCATAACGTCAAGCCGTTTCGGGAACAAAGATTCAGCATCACCTCGGCAACATCGCCTGTAATAACCAGTTGTACGGTTCCTAAACACCAACGGTAAATCCAAAGCATGCCCTTTTCCCCCTATACGCAGAATTCGACCGAAGAAATCGTTCCTTTAATGCGGATGACCGTATCCTCGAACAGCACGATGTCGAACCCCCGCCCGCAAATGATGACCGACCCGCGCGCGATCTTCAGCTTTAAATAGGTATCGCTGTATTCAAACACGCCTAAACATCCCTCCAACAGGATCTCGCGGTTGCCAAACAGCTCAAAATGCGGGCCGACCAGTGCTTCTGTATCGAGTGCCTCGTCAAGACCGTGAAAAATCTGCCACTTCTCCTTCGGTTTTTCGGATTTGAACTTAAACTTTTTTGCCACGCCACACAACTCCCCGTAAAAATAGTATGAAAGAATGGCAAAAATCATTCATATGATGATGAGGGAAAGCCCTCGGAAAGGAATGGTCTTGCGTGAAAAAATCACGATTTTTAACCCTGATGCCCGTTTTGGTGATCTTGCTTTTGATCGTCTGCATATTACTGGATCCCGCCGCTTGCAGGGCAGGCGCCGCCGAAGGACTGGCGCTGTGCGGTCGGGTCGTCATTCCCTCGCTGTTTCCGTTTACCGCCTGTATTCTGTTTTTATCCAAATGCGGGGTGCCGGATCACCTGCGGGTGCTGTCCCCCGTGACACGGCGGGTGTTCGGCCTGTCAGGCGGGCAGTTTGCGCTGGTTTTTTTCTCATTTTTGGGCGGTTACCCCATCGGCGCAAAATTATTGGACGCGGCTGTCAGACAAAAACGCATATCGCCCCAAAACGCCGGCCGAATGTTGTATTATTCGGTCAACGCCGGCCCCGCTTTTGTTGTGCTGGCGATCGGGCAGGGACTGCTCGGCAGCAGGGCGGCAGGGTATTTGTTATTGTCGGCACATATCGCGGCGGCAATTTTGATTGCGCTGGCGGTGAGATTTTTTCTGGAAAAAGAATCCGATACCATGCCCGAAACGACTTCCCGCCAAAATGCGGCCGACTGTTTTGTGGCCGCTGTGAGCGACGCCGCCGACGCCCTGCTGCATATCTGTGCTTATGTGATCTTTTTTTCAACCGTGCTGGCGTATGTACAGGGGCTGGCGACCGTTTTTCCGCTTGCTGAAAACCTTTGTTATGTGTTAGAGGTCACCTGTGCGGTGGGGATGACGCGCAATCTGCCCTTGATCGCCTTTTTGTTGGGTTTTGGCGGGCTTTCGGTTTGGTGTCAGGTCTTTTCGGTGGGAAAGGCAATCGCCATTCGACCTTTTTTCTTTGCGCTGGCTCGCCTGGCGCATGGCCTTCTTTCGGCGTTGCTTGCCACCCTGCTGTTAAAAATTTTCAACCTTTCGCTGCCTGCCGCCGCCACAACCGGAACAAGCTTTTCCTTTTTCTGTAACGGCCCGGCGCTTTCACTTTCTATGGCCGCAATGACCGTACTGTTGCTGCTTTCCTTATTTTCTGAAAATCGCAGTGGAAATTTGCTTCACGATCTGTTATAATAGAGATGGTGATGATCCATGTCTTCTTTATTCAATAAAGATTTGCCGCGTTCCTGCGCCTACTGCGTGCATGGGCGGGACTCTTTCTTCGGCAACGAATTTCTTTGCGCCAAGCACGGCGTAACCCGGCAGGGGGATTCCTGCCGCCATTACCGCTATGATCCGCTTAAACGAGCGCCACAAAAAATCAAACCGGCCGATGGGTATGATCCCAAAGATTTTTCGCTGGAATAAAAAAATCATTGACAAAAATAAATAATATGGTATAATAACTTTATCGGCTCTTGTATGCGTTGTGGCCGTATTTTCTCTGTCATTATAAAACATTTGGCAGTCAAAAAACGCAGTCGCGGCGAGTACCGTTCGCCCACGCTTGCGGTATCATTGTTTTTTCTCTATGGTGGATGTAGCTTAGTTGGTTAAAGCGCCAGTTTGTGGCACTGGAGACCGTGGGTTCGAGTCCCATCTTCCACCCCAATTTTGTTTTCGGCGCGGTATCCGCCGCGCTGAAAACGACCCTTTCAGCCTCACCAAACGGTGGCTTTTTTTATCTGTTATATCATGGGGTGTCGTCAAGCGGTAAGACACAGCACTTTGACTGCTGCATGCGTAGGTTCGTCGGAGTAGCTGCAAAGCCGCGATAGGCTTT
>CAJOQU010000141.1 GCA_905236975.1 uncultured Clostridia bacterium | reverse complement strand
TTGCGGCTGACATTGTGCGGGCGGTGGTAAACGCCGTGCCGGTGCCGGTCACGGTCAAAATGCGCACGGGATTTGACGAGGAACACATCAACGCACCGGAGCTGGCGCTTCGCTGTGAAGAAGCTGGCGCCGCTATGATCGCGGTGCATGGCCGTACCCGTCCGCAAATGTATGCCCCCGGTGTGGATTACGAGACCATTCGGAAGGTCAAGCAGACAGTCGGTATTCCGGTGGTGGGCAACGGCGATGTGCGTGACAGCGGCAGTGCGGCCTTTATGCTGGAGGCAACAGGCTGTGATTTGGTGATGGTCGGCCGCGCGGCACAGGGCAATCCTTTTGTGTTTGAGGAGATCGAGGCGGCTTTTCTTCATCGCCCCTACACGCCGCCTACACTGGAACAGCGGTTTGCGGTGCTTTTGCATCAAGTGGAACTGATGATGCGCTATAAAGACCCGCATAACGCCATATTGGAATCCCGTAAACACACGGCCTGGACCATGCGGGGACTGGAAGGCGCGGCGGCACTGCGCCGCCTGTGCGGTGAAATCAGCAGCATAACGGATATTGAAGCGATCTGTCAAAAAGCACTTGAACAGAACCCGGGTTTGTGATAAAATGGGCTTAATCAATTTGTAAAGGACGAAATACAGTATGTCAGGACACAGTAAATGGAACAATATCAAACGCAAAAAAGAAAAGACCGACGCGGCAAAAGCCAAGGTCTTTACCAAAATCGGGCGTGAAATTTCGGTCATTGTCAAAACCGGCGGCGCCAACCCGAACGAAAACAGCAAATTGAAGGATGCCATCGCCAAAGCCAAAGCGGCCAACGTGCCCAACGAAAACATTGAGCGCATCATCAAAAAGGCGGCGGGTGACGGCGAGGCCAATCACTACGAGGAACTCACATACGAGGGCTACGGTCCTTCCGGCATTGCCGTAGTGGTCGAGACCTTGACCGATAACCGCAACCGTACCGCCGGGGAAATGCGTCATTATTTTGATAAATGCGGCGGCAATTTGGGGCAAAGCGGTTCGGTGTTGTTTATGTTTGACCGCAAAGGTATTATTCAAATTGAGGCCGAAGGCTTAGAGGAAGACACCGTCATGGAAGCCGCGCTGGACGCGGGTGCCGATGATTTCAATTATGACGGCGATGTGTTCGAGATCACGACCGACCCGAACAGCCTTGGCGCGGTGCGGGATGCGTTAGAGGAAAAGGGATATACCTTCCTTTCGGCCGAGGTGGAATATGTTCCGCAGACCATGTCCGCCATAGAGGACGAAGAAGCTGCCGCTAAAATGGAAAAATTGATCGATATGCTGGAAGAAAACGACGACGTACAGGCTGTTTGGCACAACTGGGAAATGCCGGAGGAATAAGGAGCGGGAGTATGTTGCAGGAAGGCGTGAAAGCACCCGATTTTTCCTTGCCTGATCAGGCGGGCGGTACGGTCTCCCTTTCGGATTTTAAGGGCAAAAAGGTCGTGCTCTACTTTTACCCGAAGGACAATACACCCGGCTGTACCCGTCAGGCTTGCGCCTTTGCCGCGGCGTATGAAGGCTTTAAAAGCCGGGATGTTGCGGTGATCGGCGTCAGCAAAGACAGTGTGTCTTCGCACAAAAAGTTCGCCGAAAAACACGGCCTGCCGTTTATACTGCTTGCAGACCCGGAGCTCACGGTCATAAAAGCCTATGATGTATGGCAGGAGAAAAAGCTTTACGGCAAGATTTCATACGGGGTGGTGCGCACCACCTATATCATTGATGAAAACGGTATCATCGAAAAGGTCATGCCCAAGGTGAAACCCGATACCAACGCCGCCGAGATTTTGGCTTATTTGAATTGAAAACGGAACAAAAAACAACGGGGCTGTCGTGTTATGACAGCCCCGTTGCTTTATCGATCAATTTTTAGGCTTTTAAAGAATCGTTTGCGGTTCTGTAAAAACAACAGAACCGCAAACAAAAATCAAAAATGTGTTTCCAAAAGATACAGCTTGCGATCAATAAGCGACGCCCTGAGCCAGCATGGCATCGGCCACCTTTTCAAAACCGGCGATATTCGCGCCTGCAAGCAGGTCGCCTTCCATGCCGTATTTCTTAGCGGCGTCATAAGAATTATGGAAAATATTGACCATAATATCTTTCAACTTCGCGTCTACTTCATCAAATGTCCAGCTGTAGCGCATAGAGTTCTGGCTCATTTCCAACGCGCTGGTAGCCACACCGCCGGCATTGGCGGCCTTGGCGGGCCCAAACAGAACGCCTGCGCTCTGGAAGACCTCGATCGCTTCGGGGGTGGAGGGCATGTTGGCGCCTTCCGCCACGGCGATTACGCCGTTTGCAACCAAAGCTTTAGCCGAATTTTCGTCGATTTCGTTCTGGGTGGCGCAGGGCAGGGCAATATCACACTTAATCGTCCAAATGCCGCTGCATCCCTCGTGATATTCGGCGCCGCTGACACGGTTGACATATTCTTTAATACGGCCGCGCTCAACCTCTTTGATCTGCTTTACAACATCTAAATTTACGCCGTTCGGATCGTAAATGTAGCCGTTGGAATCCGACAAAGCGACCACTTTACCGCCAAGCTGGGTGGCTTTTTGGGTAGCGTAGATCGCCACATTGCCCGAGCCCGAAATCACCACGGTTTTGCCCGCAAAGGACTCGTTTTTCATGCACTTGAGCATTTCTTCGGTATAATAGCAAAGACCGTAGCCGGTGGCCTCGGTACGGGCAAGTGAACCGCCGTAGGTAAGGCCTTTGCCGGTCAGCACGCCGGTGAATTCATTACGAAGACGCTTGTATTGGCCGTACATAAAGCCAATCTCACGCGCACCGGTGCCGATATCGCCGGCCGGAACATCGGTATCTGCGCCGATATGCTTGGAAAGCTCGGTCATAAAGCTCTGGCAAAAACGCATAACTTCGCCGTCCGACTTGCCCTTGGGGTCAAAGTCAGAGCCGCCCTTGCCGCCGCCGATGGGAAGACCGGTCAAGCTGTTTTTGAAGATTTGCTCGAATCCTAAGAATTTAATGACCGAGGCATTGACCGACGGATGCAGCCGCAGACCGCCCTTGTAAGGACCAATGGCCGAGTTGAACTGCACGCGATAGCCGCGGTTGACTTGAACTTGACCGTTGTCATCCACCCAAGAAACGCGGAAGAAAATCTGGCGTTCGGGCTCTACGATCCGTTCCAGGATGCCGTTTTCTTCCAGCTTGGGGTTGGCCGCCACAACCGGCTCCAACGAACCCAAAACCTCACGAACCGCCTGCAGAAATTCTTTTTCGCCGGGGCTGCGCTTTTCGACATCGTCATACACTTTTTGTAAATACTGAGATTTGAACATTTTGCATTCCTCCATTTCATACCTTATAAGGATACTACCATTTTTTTCATTCGTCAATAAAAAAATCAAAAATTTCCTGATTTTTTTTGAAGTGCAATATGAAGTGCAATATAATGTATGTTGTTCGTATGGTGTTTTTACCGGTGGCGGTCAGGATCACGCGGAATTGAAAGATAAAAAAATGGAACCGCTTTTGAGATATGAGCAGGAAAAGCGGTAACCCCTGTGAAATAATCACGGGGGATTTGTTTATTTTTTCTAAAAAACGCCAATGATTTCTTTAAAATTAAACGTTTGTCCCAAAATCCAAAATTTGTAAAAAAGGGGCTTGACGAAAAGAAAAAATTGATTTATAATTGTAAATTACTAATGATGATGGGGGATTGTGCGCCTTTTTCACGTTTTGTGCCAACAAAATGTTCAAAAAAGCGACGAAAAACGCTTTCTTTATGAGCAAATCAAGCATCCTCTGTCAACAAAACTGCAAAATGAATTTAGGAGTGACTGCAAGCCTATGGTGCCGAATTCAATGGTAAAACCTGTTCAGCTTGGAAAAAACACGCGCATGACCTTTTCGAAGATCAATGAAGTGATTGACATGCCGAACCTCATTGAAATTCAAAAAGATTCGTACAAGTGGTTTATCGAAGAGGGCTTAAAAGAAGTGTTTCGGGATATGTCCGCCATTACCGATTACAGCGGAAACCTGCAACTGACCTTCACGTCCTATCGTCTTGATGAGACCCCGAAGTACGACGTAACCGAATGCAAGGCGCGTGATACGACCTACGCCGCGCCCCTTCGCGTGACGGCTCGTTTGGTGAACAACGAGACCGGGGAGATCAAAGAAAGCGAAATCTCCATGGGCGATTTCCCTTTGATGACAGAGTCGGGAACCTTTGTCATCAACGGTGCCGAGCGCGCCATTGTTTCACAGCTTGTGCGTTCTCCCGGTGTATATTATGCCGAAAAGACCGATGAAAAGACCGGCAAACGCCTGTTTTCTTCAACCATTATCCCCAATCGCGGCGCTTGGTTGGAGTATGAAACGTCCGCCAGCGATGTGCTGTATGTCCGGATTGATAAAAACCGCAAGCTGCCCGTGACCACCTTTATTCGTGCGTTGGGTCTTGCCACCAACGAGCAGATTCGCGACTATTTCGGTGAAGACGAGCGACTGGACGCCACCTTAGAGGCGGATGACACCAAAACCGTGGAAGACGCGCTGGTTGAAATCTACAAAAAGCTGCGTCCGAGCGAGCCGGTCACCATTGAAGGGGCCGAAAGCTACCTGCGCCAGTTATTCTTTGATGCGCACCGTTACGATATTTCGCGTGTCGGACGGTATAAATATAACAAAAAACTGGCCATCGGCGCCCGCCTGCGCGGCGGGGTTCTTTCCCGCCCGGTGGTTGACCCCCTTACGGGTGAAATATTAGCTGACGCGGAAACCACGGTCACCAAGGAATTGGCGCTTGAGATCGAGAAAAAGGGCGTGTCCGAGGCCTACATCAATGTGATGGATAACGAAGGCAATGTCACCGAGGTCAAGGTCGTTTCAAACGGCATGGTCGAGCTTGCCGATTTTGCCGATTTTACCGCTGAGGAGCTTGCCGAATGGCGGAAACTCGGCATCAATGAAAAGGTATCCTTTGGTGTATTAAGGGATATTTTGGAGAACTGCTCCGGCAAAGAAGAGGTGCGCGAGGCCATTTTGGCGCGTGCCGACGAGCTGATTCCCAAACACATCACGGTTGACGATATTTTTGCTTCGATCAGCTATTTCCTGGGATTGCCGCACAATGTCGGCAGTGTGGATGATATTGACCATCTGGGCAACCGCCGCATTCGTTCGGTGGGTGAGCTGCTGCAAAATCAGTTCCGCATCGGCCTTGCCCGTATGGAGCGCGTGGTGCGTGAAAAAATGACGCTGCAATCGCAGGATCCCGACAGCATCACCCCCCAGTCGCTCATCAATATCCGCCCGGTGGTAGCGGCCATTAAAGAATTTTTCGGTTCTTCGCCGCTGTCGCAGTTTATGGATCAGACCAACCCGCTGTCAGAGCTTACCCACAAACGCCGTTTGTCGGCGTTGGGCCCCGGCGGTTTGTCGCGTGACCGTGCCTCGTTTGAGGTGCGTGACGTACACTATACCCACTATGGCCGCATGTGCCCCATTGAGACCCCCGAAGGCCCGAATATCGGCTTGATTTCGTATCTTGCCACCTTCGCCAAGATCAATGAGTACGGCTTTATTGAAACCCCCTTCCGCAAGGTGGACAAGGAGACCGGCCGTGTGCTGGACGAAGTGCAGTACATGACCGCCGACGAAGAAGACGATTATATTGTGGCGCAGGCCAATGAACCGCTGGATAAAGACGGCTATTTCGTGCATAAAAAGGTCAATGCCCGTCACCGCGACGGCTTCCAGGAGGTTGAGGCCTCTCGCGCCGATTATATGGACGTTTCGCCCAAAATGGTGGTCTCGGTTGCCACGGCCATGATTCCCTTCCTTGAAAATGACGATACCAACCGTGCCCTCATGGGCTCGAACATGCAAAAGCAGGCGGTGCCGCTGCTGCGTCCCGAAAACCCGATTGTGGCCACCGGTATGGAGTATAAGGCTGCCGTTGACTCGGGCGTGGTGGTGCTGGCCAAACGCGCCGGTGAGGTCACTTATGTCAGCGCGGATCGCATTAAGATCAGAGCCAAAAACGGTGAGATCGATGAATATGAGCTGATTAAATTCCTGCGTTCCAACCATGGCACCTGTATCAATCAGCGCCCCATTGTGAAGGTTGGGCAGCAGATCGAAGAAAAAGAGGTCATTGCCGACGGCCCCGCCACCAGCAACGGCGAGATTTCGCTTGGCCGCAACGCCTTGATCGGGTTTATGACCTGGGAAGGCTACAACTACGAGGACGCGGTACTCATCAACGAACGCCTGGTTCGTGACGATGTGTATACCTCGATCCATATTGAGGAATATGAATTAGAGGCCAGAGATACTAAGCTTGGGCCTGAAGAGATCACGCGGGATATCCCCAATGTGGGTGATGACGCGCTCAAAGATTTGGACGAACGCGGAATCATTCGCATCGGCGCCGAGGTCACGGCGGGCGATATTTTAGTCGGTAAGGTCACCCCCAAGGGCGAGACCGAACTGACCGCCGAAGAACGCTTGCTGCGCGCTATTTTCGGTGAAAAAGCCCGCGAAGTGCGCGATACCTCCCTGCGTGTGCCGCATGGGGAATACGGCACCATTGTGGACGTCAAGGTCTTTACCCGTGAAAATTCTTCCGAGTTAAGCCCCGGTGTGAATGTGGTGGTGCGTTGCTACATCGCCCAAAAACGTAAGATTTCGGTGGGCGATAAAATGGCCGGCCGCCACGGTAACAAGGGCGTTGTATCCCGCATTCTTCCCAGTGAAGACATGCCCTTCCTGCCGGACGGCACACCGCTTGATATCGTGCTGAATCCGCTCGGCGTTCCTTCCCGTATGAATATCGGGCAGGTGTTGGAGGTGCACTTGGGCTATGCCGCCCGGGCACTTGGTTGGAACATCTGCACCCCGGTGTTTGACGGCGCGCGTGAGGAAGACATTCGCTCCTGCTTTATTATGGCGGAAAACGCCACTAAGAAAGAAAATTACCGCGACCGCAATACCGCAAAGCTGGATTTCTCCCGCATTCCGCTGACAGAGGACGCGAAGACCCAACTGTATGACGGCCGCACCGGCGAACCGTTTGATAATCTGGTCACGGTGGGCTACATGTATTATTTGAAACTGCACCACCTGGTAGATGATAAGATCCACGCCCGTTCCACCGGTCCTTACTCTTTGGTCACGCAGCAGCCGCTCGGCGGTAAAGCACAGTTCGGCGGCCAGCGTTTCGGTGAAATGGAAGTGTGGGCGCTGGAGGCTTATGGCGCGGCGTACACCCTGCAGGAGATTTTGACCGTGAAGTCCGACGATGTGGTCGGCCGTGTCAAAACTTATGAATCCATTGTAAAGGGTCAAAACATTCCGAAACCCGGTGTGCCGGAATCCTTCAAGGTTTTGATCAAAGAACTGCAATCGTTGGGGTTGGACGTGAAGGTGCTTGATATCAATGAAAATGAGATCGATCTGAAGCAAACCTTTGATGATGACGACGATATCGGCCTTGGAACCCCGGCTATCCCGCCCGAAGACTCTGACGGTGACCTTGATTTCGAAGGTGACACCATCGCCGACGATCTGACCGGCTTTGGCTTGGAGGACGAAAACGGCGAGGCTATTTTAGGCGACGAAACAGACGCCGAAACAGACGACGAAACAGACGACGAATACAACGATTTTGACGACGAAGCGTAACGGAGGGCGAACATGGCAGAAATTGAATTTGAATCCATAAAAATCGGACTGGCGTCTCCCGAGCAAATTCGCAGTTGGTCGCACGGCGAGGTCACCAAGCCCGAGACCATCAATTACCGCACCTTAAAGCCCGAACAGGGCGGCCTTTTCTGCGAACGTATTTTCGGGCCCCAAAAGGACTGGGAATGCCACTGCGGCAAGTACAAACGTATTCGCTATAAAGGCAAGGTCTGCGAACGCTGCGGCGTTGAGGTCACCCGCGCCAAAGTGCGCCGTGAGCGCATGGGCTCTATTGAGTTGGCCGCGCCGGTATCCCACATTTGGTATTTTAAAACCATCCCCTCCCGCATGGGTCTGGTGCTGGACATTACGCCCAAAGCGTTGGAGCAGGTACTCTATTTTTCACAGTATATCGTCATTGATCCCGGCACCACACCGCTGGAGAAAAAACAGCTTTTAAATGAAAAGCAGTATCGCGACATGCGTGAAAAATATGAAAATGACTTCGAGGCCGGTATGGGCGCCGAGGCCATTAAAAAGCTTTTGTGCGAGATCGATCTGGATAAAACCTGTGACGAACTCCGCGCCGAGCTTGAAAACGCCACGGGTCAGCGCAGTACGCGCCTGTTAAAACGGCTTGAGGTGTTAGAGGCTTTCCGCCAGTCGGGTAATCGTCCGGAATGGATGATTTTAGACGTGATCCCGGTCATTCCGCCCGATCTGCGCCCCATGGTTCAGTTGGACGGCGGCCGCTTCGCCACCAGTGACCTGAATGACCTGTATCGCCGTGTAATCAACCGCAATAACCGCTTAAAACGGTTGTTGGAGCTGCATGCGCCGGATATCATCGTCCGCAATGAGAAACGCATGCTGCAAGAGGCGGTTGACGCGTTGATCGATAACGGCCGCCGCGGCAAACCCGTGACCGGCCCGAGCAACCGTGCGCTGAAATCCCTTTCGGATATGTTAAAGGGTAAACAGGGGCGTTTCCGTCAAAACCTGCTTGGAAAACGTGTGGACTACTCCGGTCGTTCGGTTATCGTGGTAGGACCCGAGCTGAAAATGTATCAGTGCGGCTTGCCCAAGGAAATGGCGTTGGAGCTGTTCAAGCCCTTTGTTATGAAACGCCTGGTCGAGACCAAGGTTGTGACCAATATCAAATCAGCCAGAAAAATGGTCGAACGCGCCTCTACCGAAATTTGGGATGCGTTGGAGCTGGTCATAAAAGAACACCCCGTACTGCTCAACCGTGCGCCGACCCTGCACCGTTTGGGTATTCAGGCTTTTGAACCGGTGTTGGTCGAAGGCAAGGCTTTAAAACTGCACCCGTTGGTTTGTACCGCTTACAATGCCGACTTTGACGGCGACCAAATGGCTGTGCATGTGCCGCTTTCGGCTGAGGCACAGGCCGAGGCACGCTTTTTGATGCTGGCCGCCAACAACCTGTTAAAACCGTCCGACGGCAAACCGGTCACCGTTCCTACGCAGGATATGGTGCTGGGTTCTTATTACCTGACCCTTGTTAAGAGCGATGAAGCAGGCGCCAATAAGGTCTTCCGTGATAAAAACGAGGCTTTGATGGCCTATCAGGACGGCATCATTGGTCTGCATGCCCCCATTCGCGTTCGTATGAGCGACGATAAGGGCAACCACAAGCTGGTTTGGACTACTGTCGGGTTCATTATCTTTAATGAATCCATCCCGCAGGATCTCGGCTTTGTGGATCGCAGCGATCCCGACCACGCGCTTGATTTGGAATGGACCTTTGCGGTCAAAGATCATGTGACCACCACCATTGAAAGCAACGACGATATTATTCAAAATAAGGTCGGCAAAAAACAGCTTGGTAAAATCATTGATAAGTGCATTACGATTCACGGCACCAGTGAGTCTTCCGTGGTGTTGGATAATATCAAGGCCACCGGTTTCCGTTACTCCACCAAGGGCGCTATTACCGTGGCGGTAATTGACGCGGTTATCCCGCCTGCCAAGAAGGATATACTGGCCGAGGCTGAAAAACAGATCGACCTTGTTTCGCGTGACTATCGCCGCGGTCTGATCAGCAACGACGAACGCAGCCGCCATGTCATTGAAATTTGGAACAAAGCGACCGAAGACGTTGCCGACGCCCTGAAGGGCAACCTGGATGAATTCAACCCCATCTTCATGATGGCGGACTCCGGTGCGCGTGGCTCCATGAGCCAGATTCGTCAGTTGGCCGGTATGCGCGGCTTGATCGCAAACACGGCCGGTAAGGTTATTGAAGTGCCGATTCGCGCCAACTACCGTGAAGGCCTTAACGTGTTGGAATACTTTATTTCCTCCCGTGGTGCCCGTAAAGGCTTGGCTGATACGGCGCTGCGTACCGCCGACTCGGGTTATTTGACCCGCCGTTTGGTCGATGTCGCGCAGGATGTGATCGTGCGGGAAGATGACTGCGGCAGTGAGGAAGGCCTTACGATTTCCGATATTAAAGACGGCAACCACATTTTGGAACCGTTGGAGGAACGGTTGGACGGCCGTTACCTGCTGCATGACGCGGTGCATCCCGAAACCGGTGAAGTGATTTGGAGCAAGGACGATATGGTCACTGCCGATGGCGCCCAAAAAATTGTGGACGCCGGCATTACCGAAATCGAAATCCGTTCGGTGTTGACCTGCCACAGCCACCACGGCGTTTGCAAAAAGTGCTATGGCCGTAACCTTGCCACCGCAAAGCCCGTCACCACGGGCGAAGCCGTCGGCATTGTGGCGGCACAGTCCATCGGCGAACCGGGTACCCAGCTTACCATGCGTACCTTCCATACCGGCGGTATCGCCAGTACCGAGGATATCACACAGGGTCTTCCCCGCGTGGAAGAACTGTTCGAGGCACGCCGCCCGAAACGCTGTGCGTTAATTGCCAAGATCGACGGTACCGTGCGCATTACCGAGGAAAAACGCAGCAATGTTTTGATTATCACCAATGACGAATTAAAGACCGAAGAAAAGGTGATCATCCCCTATGGTATTCGTTGTTTGGTCAACGATGGCGACACCGTCAAGGCGGGCGATATGTTGATCCCCGGTGCGAAGTATCCGCAAGATATTTTAGAGGCGCAGGGCCCCGAGGCGGTGCAGGAATATATCATCGCTGAAATTCAAAACGCTTACCGCACACAGGGTGTTGACATCAACGATAAGCATATCGAGGTCATAGTCCGTCAAATGATGCGTAAGCTCCGCGTGATCGATCCCGGTTCCACGGCGCTGCTGCAAAACATGAGCTACGAATATAACGAGATCGCCGAGGAAAACGCCAAGGTGCAGGCGCGCATTGACGCCGGGGAAGAAGGGCTCACCAAAGCCACCTATCGCGCCACCCTGCTTGGTATCACCAAGGCATCACTGGCTACCGAATCTTTCCTGTCGGCCGCCTCCTTCCAGGAGACTACGCGCGTTCTGACCGAGGCCGCCATTAAAGGCAAGGTCGACCCGTTGTTCGGCTTGAAGGAGAACGTCATCATCGGTAAGCTGGTTCCGGCCGGTACCGGTATGCGCTGCGAGGAGATCAATCCCGCGGCCTATGACGTGACCGAGTCCGCGCAGGATGAAGGCTTGACCGATTCCGCTGAACCCACTGCCCCTGATGTCGGCATTGTGGAGGAAGAACCGGCCGCGGCGGCGGAGTAAGCAACCTAAACAAAACCGAAAAGGGAATCATTCAAGTTCCCTTTTCGGTTCTTTTTTTATCACATTCACAATAGGTTTGCCAATCTGTTTGGCGTAACACAGCGTTTTGTAAGCGCCGCCGGAGTCTTTATAAACGCCGGATAAAACAACGTCGGCCTGCTCTACCATCCAACGGTTTCGCGCGGGAATAGCAGCTTTATAATGCAGGCCGGCCACCGCCTTGGGAATGATCACGCGGGTGTAAAGCCGGTCGTAAACCTCTTGGTGAAAAAGCATGGTCTTGTTTGGGTATGGCCGCACCAAAATCAATTGCACCTCCGGGTAAGTACGCCTTGCCCTGCACACTGCGGCGGCGAATTCCCGGTCGAAATCGCCCATGCCGCCGGTATAAAAGATATTGACGTTGTGCGAACGAATCAATGCCAAAATCGTTTGGTCTAAAGTGGTCTGTAAATTGTCCGGCAAATACCGATGTCCAAATCCTGTGCAAATCATATATTTCAACACTCCTTTACCCTTGCTTATTATACCATTATAAAAAGTATAAATCAATATATAAAACTATTTACAAATGTAATTATCTCTTTTAAATTCGAATAGAATAAAAAAGGGTGATGCACATGATGGATCCGATTTTCGTGAAAGACCGTATTTCGACTTTACGAATGAAAAAAGGTGTATCGGAATATAAAATGAGTTTAGACTTGGGACATAGCAAAGGATATATACAGAGCATTTCCTCGGGGAAGACCCTTCCGTCCCTTTCGGAATTGTTTTATATTTGCGAATACTTAGGCGTCACGCCCAAAGAATTTTTTGATGAAGAGCTGCCGGAGCCGCAATTGGTGCGGCAGTTATGCGAGCTGGCGCGTGATTTGCCGGAGGAGGATTTAAAATTGCTCATTCAAACCGCCGAACGGTTGGCCTGAAACGGGCAGCGCGTGCGCAATTTTCTGCCTTTACCCGGCGTAAGCTCTACATGGGAATGATACTAAAAAGGGGTTGCCTCACTTTCTTAGTGAGACAGCCCCTTCTTGTATGAAAGCAAAGTCTTCGCCTTGTTTATTGGATCGAATCCAACAGTTGCGCGGTGAATCGCTGTGCAAATGCGGTCACCTGCTCAAAATCCATGGCGGTAATGTAATAATGCTCCAGCTCGTCATGCACGGCTTTGGCCTGTGCCAGCTTACCGGCGGCGGCAAGCAACAGTTCGCGCTCGGCTTTTTTGTTGAATTTCATCCGCTCGCGGCTGGCGTGCAGCTGACTGTTGGCGGTAAACCGCCGGGCATGAATGCGGCTGTCCTCAGCCTCGAAATGGGTGAAGGTATTCTCGGTCACAAAGGCCAGCGACAAAGCGGGGATGTAGATGTGATCGGTCATCAGGGAGGGCAGGAAGGGATTTTTCAGGGTCACGATCTCATACCCGTTTTGCAGGGCGTAGTTGCGAATGCGCGTCATGATGATGTTGGACGCCGCGCCGAATTCATCCTTGATAATCACGGTCTTTTCAGCCGAAGCGGTCAGAGTTTCGGCGTAGGAAACCACGCCAAGCGGGGTAATGCCGCCGAGGAACCGTTGCCACTCCACCCCGTTTCCTTTGCTTTTGGGGATGTACTTTTTGCAAAGACCGTCGGCGTAAGCGGCGGTTTTTTCTTGATCGGTGCAAGCCAGCGCCGTTTTGAAATTATCGGCCAATAAAAATCCTACGGCGCGCATATATCGTGAGGCGGCGGCATGCAGCGCGTGGTTGCGGTCGGCGACCTCCACAATGGCTTTTTTGTCAGCCTTGAAAGCGTCGTCGTTCCAAAATTCGCCGAAATTCAATATTTTTTCACAGGCACCGGGGTAGGCCGGGTCTACTGTGTGGGGCGCGGTGCCGTCCATTATGACGATTTTCTGCTTTTGCAGAATGACCGCGTCAAGCGATTGCGGATCGGAACTGCAAGGGCAGAGGATGGGGTCGAATCCGCGCTCAGCGGCTTTGACCGCCACATATTTCATAAAAGAGGATTTCCCCGTGCCGGGGCCGCCCTTGATGATGAAAACCCGCCACTCGCCGTCGGGCCGGTAACAGTCGCCGAATTTAGAAACAAAGCCTTCGCAGGAATTGGCGCCTAAAAAGTACTTTTTTTTGAAATTTTCCATGGGTATCATATCCTTTCTCCTTTCCATCCTATTCGCAAAAAAAGATTTTGACACAGCGCGGTTATTATGATAGAATATGGAAAGAGTCGGTCAGACGGTCGCGGGCAGAAATGCCTGAGGAAAGTCCGAGCCCCACAGGGCAGAATAGCGGCTAACGGCCGCCGAGGGTGACCTTAGGGAAAGTGCAACAGAGAGATACCGCCGCAGGGCTTCGGGGCAACCCGTTGAACGCGAAATGTCGCAGTCCTTGCGGTAAGGGTGGAAAGGCGAGGTAAGAGCTCACCGGTCTCACGGGAACGTCGAGACCCTGTAAACCCTATTCGGAGCAACGCTGACGGTGACCATACGCCTGCCCGGCGTGTCACGAAAAGCGGCTGGAGCGTGCGGAGCGATCCCACGTCGAGATAGATGACCGTCCACGACAGAACTCGGCTTACCGACCGACTCTATGATTTTTCAAAGAAGAGATGACATTCCATGGTTTTGGGCAAATTTTATGTGACCGATGCGCATTGCCACATTTATCCCGATCGCATTGCGGCACTGGCTACCGGCGGCACCGACCGCTTTTACGGCGGGCATTCGCTTTATAAAG
>CAJOQU010000140.1 GCA_905236975.1 uncultured Clostridia bacterium | reverse complement strand
GTTGAACGTTCTGAGGGAGACTCCCGCTGAGTTCGGTGAAAAGCCCATGCCGATGCAGGGACCGCAGGCACATTCCAATAGCCGTGCGCCGCTGGCCAAAATATCGCTTAAAGCGCCGCAGTCTGCCAGCATGGAAAGCACTTGCTTGGAGCCGGGCGAAATAGAAAGACTGACCGACGGCGAAATGGTCTTGCCCTTTAACAGCGCCGCAACCTTGAGCATATCAAACAATGAAGAATTGGTGCAGGAGCCAATGCAGACCTGATCGACTTTGGTGCCCTTTAAGGATTCCACCGTAACAATGTTATCCGGGCTGTGGGGACAGGCGATCAGCGGTTTTAAGGTGTTCAGATCGATCTCGATGACACGGTCGTATACGGCGTCGGGGTCGCTTGCCAGCGGCACAAAATCTTCCCCCCTGCCCTCGGCCTCTAAAAAGGCCTTGGTCACTTCATCGGACGGGAAGATCGAGGTGGTAGCGCCAAGCTCAGTACCCATGTTGGTGATGGTCGCGCGCTCCGGCACCGAAAGAGACCGGATCCCCTCGCCGCCCCATTCAATAATGGCGCCCACGCCGCCCTTAACCGACAAAATACGCAGAATTTCAAGGCTGATATCCTTTGCGGTCACAAAAGGCTGTAAGGTTCCGGTCAGGTTGACCTTAAACATCTTCGGCATGGTGATGTAATAAGCGCCGCCGCCCATGGCAACCGCCACATCAAGACCGCCCGCACCCATGGCCAGCATGCCGATGCCGCCGCCGGTGGGGGTGTGGCTGTCTGACCCGATCAGCGTCTTGCCCGGTTTTCCGAAACGCTCTAAATGCACCTGATGGCAGATACCGTTACCGGGGCGTGAAAAATAAATGCCGTGCTTTTTGGCAACCGATTGAATGTAGCGATGGTCGTCGGCGTTTTCAAAACCGGATTGCAGGGTGTTGTGGTCAATATAGGCCACACTGCGTTCGGTTTTCACGCGGTCAAGCCCCATGGTCTCAAACTCCAGGTATGCCATGGTGCCGGTCGCATCCTGCGTTAAGGTTTGATCGATCTTCAGCGCTACTTCGCTGCCGACAGTCATCTCACCCGACAGCATGTGTGATTTGATAATTTTTTGTGCAATGGTCAATCCCATTCGTTATCGATCCTTTCCGATTATATGCTGATACGCGTTTTCCACATGCTCGCAGGCCGTTTTTTCGGCGCCGACGGCATCTCCCTTCGCGATCGCTTCAAAAATTTTTCTGTGCTCCGCCACCGATGCCTCGGCGCGGCTGCTGCTTTCTACCGATACACGGCGGTATTTTTGTATCTTTTTGTGCAGGGGCACCAGCGTGTCATAAAACGCATTGCTGCCGCTTAATTTGTACATCACGGTGTGAAAGCGGCTGTCCAGTTGCTTGATCTGTTCCGCATCGCGCTTATTCAGATAAAACTCCTGAAATTCCAGCGTCTCACGCAGGTCGGCCAACTGTTCATCGGTGCGGTTTTGGGCTGCTAACGACGCGGCCAACCCTTCTAAATATTTGCGGATCATGAAAATATCCGCCAGATCTTTTTCGGTAATGCCGATCACCACCGCGCCTTTGGCGGAGTCCTCAATGATATGCTCCTGCTCCAGCCGGCGCAGCGCCTCACGCACCGGGGTACGGCTGACGCCGAGCTCCGCACTGAGGCGATTTTCGGTCAGGACTTCGCCGCGCGGATATTTGCCGGTCAAAATATCCCGTTCCAGTTGTTCAAATACCTGATCCGCAAGGGAAACGGTCTTATGCTCGATCATCTCGACACCTCCATGAAATTCGGGGCTAATTCTTTGATCTTCTTTTCCAATTCACCGGACGAGATGGCCGTTTGGCGGCCTTCCTCATACTCCGCGTCGATCCAGCCTTTCAGCGCCAATACCAACGGCGATTTTTTATCGATAGCCCGTTCGCCCGCGAGCTTGTAATTTTGGTTGATCCAATACGCAATACCCGCTAACCCGCTGGTATTGGTAATGGAAACCGACGCCGGCCGGTTCAGGATTTTTTCGGTATCAAAAATATTATAAATTTCCTCATCCTTCAAAAGGCCGTCGGCATGAATACCCGCCCGCGTGACATTGAAATTTTTGCCGACAAAGGGGGTCATGGGCGGTACCTCGTACCCCATCTCCTGCCGGAAGAAATCGGCGATCTCGGTGATCACGGTGGGGTCCATGCCGTCGAACGATCCCCGTAAAGAGGCATATTCCATGACCATGGCTTCAAGCGGCACGTTGCCGGTGCGCTCGCCGATGCCAAGGAGCGAACAGTTGACCGCCGAAGCGCCATACAACCAGGCCGTGGAGGCGTTGGCCACCGCCTTGTAAAAATCGTTATGACCGTGCCATTCCAGCATTTCGCTCGGCACATCGGAATAATATTGCAAGCCGTAAATAATGCCCGGCACACTGCGCGGCAGCACTACCTCAGGGTACGGCACGCCGTAACCCATGGTATCACAGGCGCGAATACGCACCGGAATACCCGCGTCGGCGGACATCTTCATCAGTTCATTGACAAAGGGTACCACAAAGCCGTAAAAATCCGCACGGGTGATGTCCTCCAAATGGCAGCGCGGCATTACGCCGGCCTCAAATGCCTCGGCCACAGCGGACAAATAAGTGTTCATGGCCTGGCGGCGGGTCATTTTCAGTTTTTTGAAGATGTGATAATCACTGCACGACACCAAAATACCGGTCTCGCGAATGCCAAGATCGCGCACCAGCTTGAAATCCTCTTTGGATGCGCGAATCCAAGTGGTAATCTCCGGGAATTTTAACCCCAACGCCTGACAGCGTTCAACCGCCTCACGATCCTTTTTGCTGTAAACAAAAAACTCGGTCTGCCGGATGATGCCGTAAGGCCCGCCGAGCTTGGACATCAATTGGTACAGCTTGACAATCTGATCCACGGTGTACGGCTCGACCGATTGCTGGCCGTCGCGCAGAGAAGTATCGGTGATCCAAATATCCTTCGGCATGCCCATCGGCACACGGCGATGGTTAAAGGCCACACGCGGCACATCGGAATAACTGAAAAAATCACGGTAGAGATTCGGCTCGTCAACATCCTGCAAGGAATAACGATAGCTGTCCTGCTCTAACAAATTGGTATTGCCCGAAAGCGCAAGCATGATAAACAACTCCTGTTTTTATTATTGTATACAATTATACAACCCGTCAAGACTTCTGTCAAGCGTCTTCATGCAATTTATGATTTTCTCCGCGACAACGGGTGTAACCATATCCTTTCATTTTAAAAAGTGACAAAAACCTTGCAATCTCGGCAAAATGCTGTTACAATAGAATTACTAAAGTATAAGGAATGGTCATTGATATGTCAATCGGATTTAGAAAAAGTCTTTTCGGTTTTCATTGTGAAGACGTTTTGACCTATATCCAGCAATCCCAAAAAAAGTTTGCCGATATGCAAACCGACCTGACCGAACAGGTGCAGGCCCTGACCGATGAACTCGCCCTTTCCAAAGAAAGCTGCGCGGCTCTTGACCGTGAAAAGGAAGCGCTTTCCGCAAAGCTGGCGGAGTTGAACGAGCAATACGACGAGATCGAACGTCTGTCGCAAAACATCGGCAAGCTGTATTTGGTGGCGCAGGCCAACGCACAGGCCATTATGGAAAATTCCGAACAAAGCGCCGCCGTTACCAAGCAGGAAATTGATCACAACCTTTCGGTCATCGGGCAGGCGCACACCACGCTTGATGAGCTGAAAAAAAGCGTGGTCGCCACTTCACAAGATTTTGTAAGTGAAATTGATTCTTTGCTTGCCTCGCTGGAGGAAACCCGCGTGCAGATCGTGGAAAGCCGGGCGGACAGCGACGAACACCGCGAACAGTTCCAGCGGATTTATGAAAGTATTGTCAAATGAAAGAATACCGCCTTACCACCGATCAAGTGAAAGAAATGGCCGATCGCCTGCGTGTGGGCGACCGGGTTCTGCTTTCGGGAACCGTCTATACTTCTCGTGACGCGGCGCATAAACGCATTTTTGAGGCAATGGAAAAAGGGGATCCCCTGCCCTATGCCCTGCCCGGCGCGGTGATCTACTACGCGGGGCCTACCCCCACGCCCGAGGGGTTACCCATCGGCAGCTGCGGCCCCACCACCTCCGGCAGAATGGATCCCTACACGCCCAAGCTTTATGATTTGGGTGTAGCGGCCACAATCGGCAAAGGGGAACGCAGCCGCGACGTAGTGAACGCCATTATTCGCAATCACGCCGTTTATTTTTGCGCGATCGGGGGCGCGGGCGCACTGGCCGCCATGAGCATTACCGACTGCCAAGTCATCGCGTTTGACGACCTCGGCTGTGAATCGGTCAAAAGGCTCACCCTTCACGATTTTCCTTTGATCGTTGGGGTTGACTGCACCGGCGGCAGCATTTTTGAACGTGGCGAGCAAAACGCCGTCTCTGTATTGTATTTAGCGTGATTTTTCACGCAATAAACTCCCGTTTTCGGGAAAGGAGAAAAGATTATGAAAATTTGTCCCACTTGTCAATCCCAATTAGATGATCAAGCGGCATTCTGCCCCAATTGCGGCGTGCAGTTCACCAATCAACCGCCTGCACAGCCGGGGTCGGCGCCGCAGCAGGGCGCTCCGGCTTCGCCGGTTTACATTCCGGTCGATCCGTTCGATCACACCGCCGCGTTTGACCCCAAGGATATTTCGGATAACAAGGTGTTTTCCATGCTGGCTTATCTGCTCGGCACGATCGGCATCATCATTGCGTTGCTCGCCGCCAATTCCTCACCTTATACCGCGTTCCATG
>CAJOQU010000139.1 GCA_905236975.1 uncultured Clostridia bacterium | reverse complement strand
GTTATGAAATTTGCAAAAGCCGTGGTCAGGTTTCGGGTGCCGATCCTGATTATTTCTTTGTTGCTGCTGATCCCGGCAATGTTCGGCTATGTCGGCACCCGCGTTAATTACGACATGCTCAACTATCTGCCCGATGATATGGACACCGTGATCGGTCAAAATGAACTGATGGACGATTTCGGCAAAGGCGCGTTTTCCTTTATTATTATAGAGGATATGTCGAGCAAGGACGTTGCCGCCCTAAAGGAAAAAATCGAGCAAGTTGATCATGTAGAAACGGTGCTGTGGTATGATTCCATTGCCGACCTTTCGGTACCGATGGAAATTTTGCCCGAAAAACTTTACAGTGCTTTTAATACCGAGAATGCCACCATGATGGCCGTGTTTTTTGACAGCGCCACCTCCGCGAATGCCACCATGGACGCCATTCGTGATATCCGCTCCCTTGCGGGCAGGCAATGCTATGTATCCGGCATGTCGGCATTGGTGATCGATTTAAAAGATTTGTGTGAAAAGGAAGAACCTGTTTATGTGGGACTGGCAGTTATTTTAGCGCTGGCAGCCATGTTACTGTTTTTAGACAACTGGTTGGCGCCGCTGGTCTTTTTGGCCTCCATTGGCATCATGATCATGTTGAACATGGGGTCCAACTACTTTTTAGGCGAGATTTCGTACATCACCAAGGCGTTGTCGGCGGTCTTACAGTTGGCCGTGACCATGGATTACTCCATCTTTCTGTGGCACAGCTACAACGAAAAACGAGAACAGTTTGCCGATAAGAACGAAGCCATGGCCTACGCCGTGCACGATACGCTGATCAGCGTGATCGGCAGTTCCATCACCACCGTGGCCGGTTTTATTGCCCTTTGCTTTATGTCCTTTACCATGGGGCGCGATCTTGGGATCGTGATGGCAAAAGGCGTGATTTTGGGCGTGATCGGCTGTGTAACGGTTCTGCCCGCGCTTATTTTGATTTTTGACAAGCCGCTGCAAAAGACCCATCATCGCGCCCTGATCCCTGATATGAAAAAATTTGCAGGCGGCGTGTTGAAGATTTTCCCGGTTTTTCTGGCCATCTTTGTTTTGTTGATCCCGCCTGCATATTATGGTTACAGCAAAGCCAACAAAGAAGTGTATTACGACATGGGCGAATCCCTGCCGGAGGACATGGAATATGTGATTGCCAACTCCAAATTGCGGGAGGATTTTGACATTGCCTCCACTCATATGCTGTTGCTCGACAGCAGTCTTTCCGGCAAAAGTGTGCGGAAAATGTGCGCCGAAATGGAAAAGGTCGAAGGCGTGAAATATGTATTGGGACTGGAATCGGTGGTCGGTTCGCTGGTGCCCGAGGAAATTCTTCCCGATTCCGTCGTTTCGATTTTAAAAAGCGACAAATGGGAGCTGCTGCTGATTAACTCGGAATATAAATTGGCAAGTGATGAAGTCAATGAACAGCTTGACCGGCTAAATACGATTTTAAAAAGATACGATCAGAACGGCATGCTCATCGGCGAAGCGCCCTGCATGAAGGATATGATCGAAACCACCAACCACGACTTCCGGGTGGTAAACGCCATTTCGGTGATAGCGATCTTTATGATCATCGCGTTGGTGGAACGAAGCGTTTCCCTGCCGATTATTCTGATTACCGTGATTGAGGTTTCTATTTTCATCAACCTTGGTCTGCCGCATTATTTGGGGCAAAGCCTGTCGTTCATCACGCCGATCTGCATCAGCACCATCCAACTCGGCGCCACAGTGGATTATGCGATTTTGATGACCACCCGCTATAAGGTCGAGCGCCTTGCCGGATCCGGCAAAAAAGACGCAGTGCAAACGGCGCTGGCGGCCTCTATTCCCTCCATAATCGTATCAGGCATGGGGCTGTTTTCCGCCACCTTCGGGGTTGCGATCTTTTCGAATATCGATATCATCAGTTCCATGTGCATGCTGATGGCGCGCGGCGCGATTATCAGCATGATCTGCGTCATTTTCGCACTTCCCACCTTCTTCATGCTGTTTGATCCCATCATTTGCAAAACGACCGTGGGAATGCGCCGCTGCTCATCAAAAACCAAATAAGGAGGATTTTTTCCATGAAAAAGAAAGCTATCAAAATTTGCTCGCTCTGCCTTGGCGCGGCACTGCTGATCGGCAGTGTGACCGGCGCGGTCTATGCGATCTCGAACAACACAAAGACCGAAAAAGCCGAGCCGGAAACCACCGTTACCGAACAGGCTGACAACGCCGAAGCGGTAAAAGATGAAACCGTTTATGTGATCGCCGGAGCCGACGGCGCGGTGCAAAAGATTATTGTAAGCGACTGGATCAAAAACGCGCTGGGCAGCAACACCCTGAACGACAAGACCGAACTGAACGACATTGTCAATGTAAACGGCGATGAAACCTATACCATGGGCGGCGAAAATGCCCGCGTGTGGGACGCACAGGGCAATGATATCTATTATCAGGGCAACATCCAAAAGGAATTGCCGGTCGATTTAAAGGTGACCTACCGTCTTGACGGCAAAGCCGTCTCGCCCGACTCCCTTGCCGGGCAAAGCGGCCGGGTGAGCATCCGGTTTGATTACACCAACAAACAGTACGAGACCGTCAAGATCGGCGGCAAGCAAGAAAAGCTTTACGTTCCCTTTGCCATGCTGACCGGCCTGATTTTGGATAACAATGTTTTCACCGACATCGAGGTCACAAACGGCAAGCTCATCAACGACGGCAGCCGCACGGTCGTGGCGGGCATCGCTTTTCCGGGATTGCAGGAGGATCTTGCCCTCAGCCGCGAAAAGTTAGATATCCCGGACTATGTGGAAATCACCGCCAATGTTAAGGATTTTGCCCTTGGCATGACCGTGACCGTGGCCACCAATGAGCTTTTCAATCAAATGGAACCCGACAAACTGAATGATCTGAACGACTTGACCGATCAGCTTGACCAACTGACCGACGCCATGAAACAGTTGATGGACGGCTCCTCTAAGCTGTATAGCGGCCTTTGCGGTCTGCTTGACGGCGCAGAACAACTGACCGCCGCGGTGGATCAACTGGCCGCCGGTGCGCTGACCCTGAAAAACGGCATTAACGAGCTGAACGGCGGCGCGGCCGAACTGAAAAACGGCGCATCTGCATTATATTCCGGTTTATCCGCCCTAAGCGCCAACAACGACACGCTGAACGACGGTGCCAAGCAGGTGTTCAATACCCTGCTTTCCACCGCCGCTACCCAACTGCAGGCCGCCGGTTTTACCGTGCCGACCATGACCACCGAAAATTACGCCCGGGTTTTGAACGGAGTGATTACCCAACTGGATGATTCCAACGTTTACAAT
>CAJOQU010000138.1 GCA_905236975.1 uncultured Clostridia bacterium | reverse complement strand
GCTGGAACCCTTTGGGCAGGGCAATCCCGCCCCGCTTTTCGGCATTTTCGGGGTCACCTTGCAGCGCGTGACGCCCCTTAGCGGCGGCAAGCATTTGCGTCTGTTGTTTTCTAAGGGACAAAGTGCCTTTCAAGGATTGCTGTTCGGCGTAACGCCTGAGGCTTTTTGCTTTGAACCGGGCGATTTGTTGGATGTGGCCGTGACCGCCGAAACCAATTTTTACAACGGGGAATACAGCCTGACCGTGCAGATCAAGGCTTTGCGCATGAGCGGCATTGACGATGATCAACTTTTCCGCCAGATCGACGCTTACCGTTGCTTTGCGTCCGGCCGCGCCGCCGACCGCGCCTTGCTGCTGCCGACCCGTGAGGAGATCGGTGAGATCTATAAAGCCATTGTGAAAAAGCCTTGTCAGGAAGAACGCCTGCGGGTCTGCTTTTTAAATACGCCCGGCTTTGCCAAAACCAAGGTGGCGCTTACCGTGCTTTGTGAGCTTGGGCTGATCGAGCAAAACGAGCGGGGAATTTACCGTAAAAGCGAAAACGGGCAAAAAACCGAACTGATCCATTCGCCTACATATAAAAATTTGTTGGAAGGGAGCGAGAACACATGACCGCGCAACAACAAGCCGATTATCAAAAACTGTATGACCAAATGAAGGAATTTGGCGGTTCCTACAATTTTGAGTTGATCGAAAAGGCGTTTGCCTGCTGTGTTCGCGCTCACGAAGGCCAAAAGCGGTACACCAATGAGGAGTATTACATCCACCCGGTCAGCGTGGCTTCCATTGTGATTTCACTGGGAATGGACAGCGAATCCATCGCCGCGGCGCTGCTGCATGATGTGGTGGAGGATACCGACACCACCATTGAACAGATCCAATCGTTGTTCGGGGAAGATGTGGCTCTGCTGGTTGACGGCGTGACCAAAATCGGCCGTCTGAACTTTTCCAGCAAGGAACAGCAACAGGCCGAAAGTCTGCGCAAAATGCTGATCGCCATGGGCAAAGATATCCGCGTGATTATTATCAAGCTGGCCGACCGCCTGCATAACATGCGCACCATTGACGCCATGCCCGAACAAAAACAGCGGGATAAATCGCTGGAAACGCTGGAAATCTACGCGCCTATTGCGCACCGGCTTGGTATCCGCCCGGTCAAGGAAGAACTGGAAGACCTTGCCATCAAGCACTTAGACCCCGTGGCCTATAACGAGATCGAGGAAATGCTGATTTTAAAGCGTAAAGAGCGTGAACATGTACTGGAAAACATTCGCGGGCATATAGAAGAACGCTTAAAGGAAGAAATGCCGGGCGTGCGGCTTTCCTTCCAAAGCCGGGTCAAATCCATCCATGGCATCTACCGCAAAATGTATGTGCAGGGCAAGGATTTTGACGAGATTTACGATATTTACGCCATCCGCATTATTACCGACACGGTGGCTGACTGCTATAACGTGCTTGGCATTATGCATGATATGTTCCGCCCCATTCCCAACCGGTTTAAGGATTATATCTCCATGCCCAAGCCCAACATGTACCAATCGCTGCACACCACCGTTATCAGCCGCGAGGGCATTCCGTTTGAAATTCAGATCCGCACGTTTGACATGCACCACACGGCCGAATACGGTATCGCCGCCCACTGGAAATACAAAGAGGGCGTGACCGAAAACGATGCCCGCATGGAGGAACGGCTTGCCTGGATCCGCCAGATATTAGACAGTCAGAACGCTTCGACCGATGTTTCCGATCTGATTCGCACTATCAAGGTCGATTTGTCGCAGGAGGACGTTTTTGCCGTGACCCCGAAAGGGGATGTCATCAATCTGCCGGTCGGGTCCACGGTGGTGGATTTCGCTTTTGCCATTCATTCCGAGGTCGGCACCCACATGATCGGCGCCAAGGCGGACGGGAAAATCGTGCCGCTGAATCATGAAATCATGACCGGCGAGGTCATTGATATTATCACCACCAATCAGGCGGGGCATGGCCCCAGCCGCGACTGGCTGAATATTGCGGTGACATCGCAGGCAAAATCCAAAATACGGGCATGGTTCAAAAAAGAAAAACGTGCCGAAAACATCGCCGCCGGCAAGCTGGAAATCGAGCGCGAATTCCGACGGGACAATATTCGTTTCAGCGATGAGGAGTATGACGAATTTATCGAGGAAATCGCCAAACGCCAGCGTTTTGCCAACGCGGACGAATTTTATGCCGCCATCGGCTACGGCGGTTTGCTGCTTGAGAAGATCATGCCCCGCATAAAGGAAGAATACACCAAGCGTACCGCGACCGGCAAGGTGGCTGAACCGGTCATCCTGCCCGAAAAACGCGGTACCAAAGCCAGCGACGGCGTGGTGGTTGAAGGGGTCGACAATTGCCTCATCAAGCTTTCCAAATGCTGTACGCCCCTGCCGGGGGACGAGATCATCGGCTTTATCACAAGGGGACATGGCGTTTCCATTCACAAGCGGGATTGCAACAACGTGCCCAAAAACATTGAAAACGCCGAGGAACCCGAGCGTTGGATTCCCGCGCATTGGGATGTGACCCGGTCGGATTCCTTTAACTCTACCCTGCAAATATCGGCCATTGACCGCGACGGTCTGGTGGTGGATATCATGAATACCATTTACAGCATGCACATTCCGGTCAGAAGCATCAATGCCCGCCAGACCAAAAGCGGGAACTGCGTGGTGATTTTAACGATTACGGCTGAAAGTGTGGCGCATTTGCAAAGCATTATCACGCATCTTGCCAAGCTGCACGGCGTCTTCAGCGTGGAAAGGATCAATCAGTAATGAAAGCGGTCATACAACGGGTCACCGCGGCTTCGGTCGCGGTAGAGGGTCAAACGGTTGGCAGCTGCCGCACGGGATTCTTGATTTTGTTTGGCGCGGCCAAAGGCGATACCGTGGAGGATGCGGCGCTGTTGGCTAAAAAGACGGTGAATTTGCGCGTCTTTGAGGATGAGGACGAGAAAATGAACCGCTCGATTTTAGAGATCGGCGGAGGGATTTTGGTGATTTCGCAGTTCACCTTGTGTGCCGATGTGAAAAAAGGCAACCGCCCCTCTTTTTTCGGTGCCATGCCGCCGGAGGAGGCCGAGCCGCTGTATCAGCTTTATTGCGAAAAACTGCGGGAATACGGCGTGAAAACGGTTGAGCAGGGCGTTTTCGGTGCCGATATGCAGGTCAGTCTTGTGAACGACGGGCCGGTGACCATTTTGTTTGATACCGAGGTTTGGAAGAAGCCATGAACATCCGAGTTTTACATTTAGGGCTTATTAAGACGAATTGCTATCTGATCGAATCGGAAGAGGCGGCGGTGGTGATCGATCCGGGCTTTCAATCGCCCGAGGCGAAAGCGTTTTTACAGGCCGCCGGGGGAAAAGAACGTCTGATCCTGATTACCCATGCTCATTTTGACCATATCGGCGGCGCCGAGGCGCTGCGTGCCGCGACCGGTGTGCCTATCGGCATCGGAAAGGATGACGCGGCGGATCTTGCCGATCCGGTCAAAAATCTTTCAGAACGGTTTCACGCCCATGTTGCGCCCTTTGCGGCCGACCGACTGTTTGCCGACGTGGAAACGGTCACGGTGGGCGACCTTGCCTTTCGGGTGATCACAACGCCCGGGCATACGGTGGGCGGTGTGGCGTATTTATTTGGCGATATCCTGTTTTCGGGCGATACGCTGTTTGAAGGCGCGGTAGGCAGAACCGATTTTCCCGGCGGCGACATCAAAACGCTGAAAAAATCGGTCAAACGGCTTATGACCCTGCCGCATGAAACACGCGTTTACCCCGGTCACGGCGATATTACGACCATCGCCCGGGAAAAAGAAAACAATCTGTTTGCGTGGTGAATCCATGAAGCTTTGCATGATCGGGCATGATTTTCGGTACGAGCTGGAAAAGCTCATCCGTCTTTTTCTGCCTTTTGAAAAAATCACCTTTGCACTGTCCGATGACGGCGTGGAAGACCGCTGTATTACGGCAGTGACCGAATCGCCGGACGGCCTGACCCTTTCGGCGGCGCTGTTTTTCGGCGGCAAGTCATATCGCGCCGCTTACACCCTGCCGACCGAACGGCGGGAGGATGCGGATGAGCGCGAGCGCCTGCTGGCGTTGGCGTTGTTTGACTGCTTTTGTGCGGCCTCGGGTTATACGCCGCAATGGGGCATTTTGACCGGTGTTCGTCCGGCAAAGCTGTTTTCCCGTCTGCGTGCGGCTGAGGGGGAGTCGGCGGCTGAAAAATGGTTTGCCGACGCCTTGCGGGTAAGCGGGCATAAAATTTCACTCTGCCGACAAACGGCCGAGGCCGAAAGTCGTATCACGGGGCTTTCCCGCCCGGATTCTTACAGCCTTTACATCTCGATCCCCTTTTGCCCTACACGCTGTTCCTACTGCTCGTTTGTTTCCCATTCGGTTGAAAACGCCAAGGGGCTGGTTCCGCGTTATGTGGAACTCTTGACTGACGAGCTTGCCCGTACCGCCGTTTTGGCGCGGAACCTTGGTTTGCACCTGGAAACGGTCTACATCGGCGGCGGCACGCCCACAGCGCTGTCGGCCGAGCAGCTGGCGGCGGTCATGACGGCCGTGCGGGAGCATTTTGATCTGAGCGGTCTTCGGGAATACACGGTCGAGGCCGGTCGTCCCGATACGGTAACGCTGGAAAAGTTAGAGGTTATCCGGTGTCATGGCGGTACGCGGGTGAGCATCAATCCGCAGACCATGAATGACGAGGTGCTGCGCGCCATCGGGCGGCGGCATACGGCACGGCAAACGATTGAGGCCTTTACGCTTGCACGTGCGTGCGGATTTTCCAATATCAATACCGATCTCATTGCAGGTCTGCCCGGGGATTCTTTTGCGAGCTTTTGCCAAACGCTCGAACAGGTATTGATACTTGCACCCGAAAGTGTAACGGTGCATACTCTTGCCATGAAACGAGCCTCGGCTTTGTCAACAAACGGGCTGCTGCCCGCGGCAAAAATGGGGGAGGAGGCCGCTAAAATGGTGGACTACGCGCGCGAAACGTTGGGGCACAGCGGTTTTTCGCCCTATTACATGTACCGCCAAAGCAAAACGGTCGGCAATCTTGAAAATGTGGGCTATGCCAAACCGGGGCGCGAAGGCTATTACAACGTTTTCACCATGGATGAGACCCATACCGTTTTATCCTGCGGCGCCGCGGCGGTTACCAAACTGCGCCAGCCCGGCGGCAACCATATTGAACGTATCTTTAATTTTAAATACCCCTATGAATATATCAGCCGCTATGACGAGCTGGTCGCCAGAAAGGACGGCATCACGCGTTTTTATGAACAATACCCTGCAATACATTAAACAGGCGGCCTTGTCGCCGCAAGCCTTTATTGCCGAGGCGGAACAGGCCTATTACAATGAAATTCACACCGTGGCTGAAATCATTGCCCGAAATGACGATATCAAGATCGTTTCCATCGCGGGGCCGTCGGCCTCCGGCAAGACCACGACGGCACATATTTTGTGCGAAATCTTACAACAAATGCAGGAAAAGACCGAGGTCGTTTCGCTGGATGATTTTTATTTACCGCAGGATCACCTGCCCCTGTTGCCTGACGGCCGACGGGATATTGAATCGGTCAACGCGCTTGACAAGGCGCTGATCAAACGTTGCCTTAGTGAGATCATTATGACCGGCAAGACCGATCTTCCGCGGTTTCACTTTGCCGAGCGGCGGCATGAGCCGGGCGCCCGAACGATCGATATTTCCCAAAAGGGCATTGTGATCGTGGAAGGACTGCATGCTATCAATCCTGTTATCACCGAAATGGTGCCGAAAAAGAATATTTATAAGCTCTATATCAGCGTCAATCGCCCCATCCGTTCAGAATATGAATCCACCGTGCTGTCCAGCCGACAGATCCGCTTGGTGCGGCGCATTCTGCGGGATCGGGTTTTCCGCGGCACCGATGTGGCGGAGACCTTGCACCTGTGGAACGGCGTGGTGGAGGGCGAAATCAAGCACCTGTATTGCTTTAAGCCCGAAGCCGACCGGCATGTAAAGACGTTGCACCTTTATGAGCCCTGCGTCTATCGCGACCGCTTTTTGCCGCTGGTATCGGGGGTCACACCCGATACGCCGTATTATGACTATTTCATGAAAACAGCCGAGGCGCTTGAAAAATTTCCGTCGCTCAGCGAAAAAGACGTTCCCGCACATTCCCTGATACGGGAATTTATCGGCGGCGGAAAGTATGCTTGAAAATCATAAACCAATGTGTTATAATAAATAAAACCGATAGGAGGTCTTTTAAATGGATATTATCGATGACGCTGTATCCAAGGCAAAGGAAGTATTCGGCGTTGCCCGCCAGAAAACCGGCGAGGTCGTGAATACACAAAAACAAAAGTTTGATATCGCCACGTTGGAAAGTAAACGTAAAAAGGATTTTGAACAACTTGGCATGCTCTATTTTAATCAGGTCAAAGACAGCCAGGTGACCGACGCCGGCATGGCCGACATCATTACCGCCATTAAGGAAAAAGACGAAAAAATCACCTTGCTGCAGGCCGAATTGAACGCCGCCAAAAACAAGTGCGTTTGCCCTAAATGCGGCGCTTTGATCGAAGCAGATTCGAATTACTGCAATATTTGCGGTGAAAAATTGGTGTACGACAGCGCCGAGCAGACCGAGGAACCCGCCGAAGAAGCGGAGGCTCAGCCGAGCGACGAACCCACAGAAGAATAAGCTTTCAATAGGGAGGGGATGATTCTCCTTCCCTTCTTTTTAGGTGATGACATGAAAAAAATCGGAATTTTAGTCGCAGATGATGAAGAATTTTCCCCTCTTGCCGGGATCATCCGGCAGGGAGAGTGCCGTGAACAAACGGTGCTGTCAAGGCCGCTGCTTCACTTTCCTATTCGGGGTGACAAACAAAAAGCAGAGGGCATGGCGCTTTTGTGCGGCATCGGCAAGGTCAATGCCGCCGCCGGAGCCATGGCGTTGATCGACAGCGGATGTGAAATGGTTTTAAACTACGGCCTTTCGGGCGGTATTTCGGGCATTGCGCGGGGCGAAATCTGCTTGTGCGATCGCTTTTTAGAGCATGATTTTGATTTGACCGCTTTAGGCTATGGCCCCTGTGAAAAGCCGGGTCAGCCTTATATTTACACGGCCGATGAGAGCTTGTGTGAGATTGTGAAAGATATTTTACCCGGGGTCAAGACCGGCACCGCCGTGACGGGGGATCGCTTTGTCTCCGATCCCCGAACGCGGGACTTTCTGAAAAACACCTTCAACGCCATGAGCTGTGACATGGAGACTGCCGCCATGGCCTCGGTCTGTGCCTTTTCCGGGGTGCCGTTTGTCGCAAT
>CAJOQU010000137.1 GCA_905236975.1 uncultured Clostridia bacterium | reverse complement strand
CATCGTGAAGGACTTCACCAAGATATTCGTCACCCCGATGACCTTGCGGCTCTTCCTCAGCAAGGGCGGCCGCCTCTTCGTCCTGAAACGCCCGAACCTGATCGCCGTCACGGTCAATCCCGTGGCCCCGAGCGGCTACACTATCCCGTCAGAGGTGCTGGTGAAGGCGATGGAGGGAGTGTTTGAGGTGCCGATATATGATGTAATGAGCAATGAGTAATTAGTAATTAGTAATGAGCAATGAGCAATTAGGAATGAGCAATTACTAATTCATAATTACTAATTTGCAAAAAGGGGGGTGGAGAGATGGACAATGCGATTGCCATGAAAAGCAAGGCTTTTGCGATTCGCATTATCCGTGTATATCAATTTCTCACTTCCAACAAAAACGAATGGGTACTTTCCAAGCAACTTCTAAAAAGCGGTACCAGTATCGGCGCTAATGTGAAAGAAGCACTTTATGGTCAGAGTAAGAGGGATTTTTATTCAAAGCTTTACATTTCCCTAAAGGAAGCAAGCGAAACGGAATATTGGCTTGAAATTCTTCATGAAACCGAGTATCTCACCGCCGAACAATTTGAAAGCCTTTATTCTGATTGTCAGGAACTTATTAAAATACTCATCTCCATTACCAAAAGCGCTAAAAATAATTAGTAATTAGTAATGAGCAATTAGTAATTAGGAATTAGGAATTGATAATTATCAATTTAAAAAGGCATTAAAAAAACACCAAGCTTTTCTGCTTTTGCAGTGGCTTGGTGTTTTGTTCATTACTCATTACTAATTACTAATTACTAATTACTCATTACTAATTCTTAATTGCCCTCAGGCTGGTTTCCAGCATCGCGATTTTTTCCAGCACCTTGGCAAGCTGTGCGCGCTGACCGTCCACCACGGCGGCGGGCGCCTTTTCCACAAAAGCGGGATTATTGAGTTTTTTCTCAAAAAACTCCTTATCGCTGACTGCCTTTTGCAGTTCTTTTTGCAGGCGGGCGCGTTCGGCTTCTAAGTCAACCAGCTCGTTCATGGGCATATATACGGTCGCGGCGTCTGTGATCACGCGCACCGCACCCTCGCCGGAAAAGCTGTCGCCGACCTCCACCTCTGAGGCATAGGCCAGCCGGCAAAGATACGCCGTTCCCGCACGAAACACCGCGGGGAATTTGGTTTCAATGCAAACTCTTGCCTTCTTAGAGGGCGGCACGTTCATTTCGGCCCGGCGATTACGCACCGCACGGATGACCGCCATGATCTTTTCAAAATCGGCTTCCTCGGCGGCAAATTCCAGTGAAGGATCAAACTTCGGCCATTCCTCTACCATTAAAGCCTCGCCGTTATGCGGCATAGACTGCCAAATTTCCTCGGTAATAAAGGGCATAAACGGGTGCAGCAGCTTTAAAATACCGGTGAACACATGGGTCAGCACGCTGCGGGCAGTATCAGCCGCCTGTTGGTCTTCCCCGTTCAAACGGGATTTACTGATTTCAATATACCAATCGCAAAAAACGTCCCAAATAAAGTCATACAGTTTTTGCACCGCCATGCCGAGTTCGAACCTTTCCAGGTTTTCGGTAACATCAGCCACCAGGCGATTGTACTGTGACAGGATCCATTTATCCTCCAGCGCAAAGTCGGCCGGAGAAAGGGGCAGCACCGCGTCGCTTTGCAGATTCATTAGAATAAACCTTGCCGCGTTCCACAGTTTATTGGCAAAATTGCGGCTGGCTTCGACCCGCTCGTCGATATATCGCATGTCGTTGCCGGGGCTGTTGCCGGTGGCAAGCGAAAAGCGCAGCGCGTCGGCGCCGTATTTGTCAATAACCTCCAGCGGGTCAACGCCGTTGCCGAGCGATTTCGACATTTTTCGACCCTGCGAATCCCGCACCAGGCCGTGAATCAACACGGTATCAAACGGAACCTGCCCGGTCTGTTCGATGCCTGAGAACATCATGCGCATGACCCAAAACGGAATAATATCGTACCCCGTGACCAAGGTATTGGTGGGGTAATAGTGCTTGAATTCCTCGGTTTCATCCGGCCAGCCAAGGGTGGAAAACGGCCACAACGCCGAAGAAAACCAGGTGTCCAGCGTGTCAGGGTCTTGCTCAATATGGGTACTGCCGCAATGGGCGCAGGTATGTGCTTCTTCCTTTGAAACGGTGATCTCGCCGCAGTCGGCGCAGTACCACGCCGGGATACGGTGACCCCACCACAACTGGCGGGAAATACACCAGTCACGAATATTTTCAAGCCAGTGGAAATAGATTTTTTCAAACCGGGCGGGCACAAATTTGGTCTCGCCCTTTTTCACGGCTTCAATGGCCGGTTCCGCCAGCGGCTTCATTTTCACGAACCACTGTTTGGAAACACGCGGCTCGACCGTGGTGCCGCAGCGGTAGCAGGTGCCGACGTTATGGCTGTAATCCTCTACCTTAACAAGCGCCCCTTCGGCCTCTAAATCGGCCACAATGGCCTTGCGCGCTTCGTACCGATCCATGCCCGCGTATTTGGGATAGTCATCGGTAATTTTGGCGTCCTCGGTCAACACATTCAGCACCGGCAGGTTGTGGCGCAAACCCACTTCAAAGTCGTTCGGGTCGTGCGCGGGGGTGATCTTAACCACGCCGGTTCCGAAATCCATTTCCACATAATCGTCAGCCACCACGGGGATTTCGCGGTGTACCAACGGCAAAATCAGGGTTTTGCCAACCAAATGCCGATAGCGGTCGTCATCCGGATTGACCGCCACGGCGGTATCACCCAGCAGGGTCTCGGGGCGGGTGGTGGCAAGCTCTAAATAGCCGCTGCCGTCTTTAAACGGGTAGCGCAAATGCCAAAAATGGCCGGCCTGCTCCTCATATTCCACCTCGGCGTCGGAGATGGAGGTTTTGCAATGCGGGCACCAGTTGATAATGCGCTCGCCGCGGTAAATCAGACCCTTTTCATACAGTTTGACAAAGACCTCTTTCACGGCCTTGCTGCAGCCTTCGTCCATGGTGAAGCGCTCGCGCTCCCAATCGCAGGAGGATCCCATTTTTTTAAGCTGTTCAATAATGCGGCCGCCGTACTGCGCCTTCCAGTTCCACGCACGCTCCAAAAAGCCCTCACGCCCGACCTGCTCTTTGGTGAGACCCTCTTCCCGCATTTTTTCCACAATCTTGGCCTCGGTCGCAATAGAGGCATGGTCGGTACCGGGCAGCCATAAAGTATCATACCCCTGCATGCGTTTAAAGCGGATCAAAATATCCTGCAAGGTGTTGTCCAACGCATGACCCATGTGCAGCTGCCCCGTGATATTCGGCGGCGGGATCACAATCGTATAGGTCGGTTTGCCCGGTTCGCACTTGGCGTGGAAATAGTGCCCCGCCAGCCAAAAGCCGTAAATACGATCCTCCACCTGTTTAGGGTCATATTGTTTTGCCAATTCTCTTGCCATGTTGATGACCATTCCTTTCAGCCGCGCACGAGGCACCAAACGGCCATGAAAAGAATGGCCGAAATGCCGCGTTTTTAGGTCGCCGCCCTTTGGCGGTGCGAAAAACGGCGCGCTATATTGAAATCGTTCGAAAGTTATTTAGGTTTTTGCTTCCGTTTGTATAAAACGGATTGTTTAGGAAATCATAAGGTTATCGGCGGGAAAATCATTCGCGTTTGCTTTTTCCGTCGTAAAGCCGCCCGATCCGATCGGACGGCTTTCTTATTATACATAATTTGTATGGCAATTGCAAGTATTAAACAAATTTATATTGCCCGCTTTGCCGACCTTATTCCGCATTAAAAAGATATGGTTTCCTGTTCGGCGGTGCCGGACGGTTTTTTACTGCCCGCCGCGGGAAGATTGCGGGTACGGTAGCGATGATCGCTTTCCAGCTCCCCGTGGTAACACTCCACCTTTAACAGGCGTTGCCCCTTCTTTTGGGTCATAACGGCAATGCCGCCGTTATCCTTGGTGGTCTTGGCCGGCAACGACGCGGTATTCACGATCAGCATGCGCCCGTTGGTGGAGGTGAGCAGCAGCTCGGTCTCCTCCTTCACAAACAAAATGGTATGCAGTGTGAATTTCTCGCAGTACGCCTTGATCAACTTTTTACGGTTGGTCTTGGTTTGGTAGGAGGAAAGCGGCACCTTGGCCACCCGCCCGTTATCAAACACAAAGATCATATGCCCGGCGTAATCGGTTGTTTCAACCATATAAAGGGCGCTTTCAGCCTCGTCAAACTCCAATTTAGACGCCACAAAATCGCCCAACACGCTTGCCTTGGAATCCCCGAAATCGGCCGTGCGGGATTTATAAACCTGCCCCTTGTTGGTGAAAAACAGCAGCTCGGCGGCGTTGGTACTCTCACAGGTTTGGGTGATCTCGTCGCCCTCTTTCAGCTTTTGCTCGCCGCTCATGCGCAAGGACTGCGGCGTGATCTTTTTAAAGTAACCGTCTTTGGTGAAGAACAGCGTGACCGGTGAGGTATCCAACGGTTCATTTTCGGTCTCGCCCTCGTCCGCGGCGGGAGAAATCAGCGCCGTTTTGCGTTCCTGCCCGTATTTATCCGCCACGGCGTTCAGCTCTTTCACAATGATGTTCAGCACTTTACCGCGTGACTGCAAGATTCCCTCCATCTCGGCAATTTCGCGGGTCAACGCTTCAATATCGGCCGTGCGTTTTAAAATGTATTCCCGGTTTAAATGACGCAGTTTGATCTCAGCCACATATTCGGCCTGCACCTCATCAATGCCGAAGCCGATCATCAAATTCGGCACGACCTGGGATTCTTCATCGGTCTCCCGCACGATCTTGATGGCCTTGTCAATGTCCAGCAAAATCTTTTCAAGACCTTTTAACAGGTGCAGCCGGTCTTTGGCCTTGGAAAGTTTGAAAAAGACCCGGCGGCGCACACATTCCTCACGAAAAGCCACCCATTCCGAAATGATCTCTTTCACGCCCATCACGCGGGGGGAACCCGCAATCAAAATATTAAAGTTGCAGGAAAAGCTGTCTTCAAGCGGCGTCATTTTCATGACCTTTTTCATCAGCTTTTCGGGGTCGGCGCCGCGTTTCAGATCAATGGTGATCTTCAGTCCCCCAAGGTCGGTCTCGTCACGAATGTCACTGATCTCGGTGATTTTTTTCTGCTTGACCAGCTCGATCACTTTTTCAATGATGGCCTCAGACGTGGTCGTGGGGGGGATTTCGGTAATATCGATACAGTTTTGCGATTTGTCATAGGTATAAACGCCCCGCACCTTAAAGCTGCCGCGGCCGCTTTCGTAGATTTTTTCCATTTCAGCGCGGTCATACAACAACTGCCCGCCAATGGGAAAATCGGGCGCCAGCAGGGTGTCGGCCACATTGCAATCGTTATCACGAATATAGGCGATGGTGGTTTCGCAGACCTCGCGCAGATTAAAGGGGCAAATGGAGCTTGCCATGCCCACCGCAATGCCGGTATTGGCGTTGACCAACACCGTGGGAAAGGTCACGGGAAACAGCACCGGCTCCTTCATGGTGGCGTCATAATTGTCCACAAAATCCACGGTGTCTTTATCAATATCGGCAAACAACTCGGCTGCAATGGGTGACAGCTTGGCTTCGGTATAACGTGAAGCGGCGTAGGCCATATCCCGCGAGTAGGCTTTACCGAATGACCCCTTGGATT
>CAJOQU010000136.1 GCA_905236975.1 uncultured Clostridia bacterium | reverse complement strand
TATCAAGCGGTTTTCGCTTACAAGGTGTTTTTCCGCCGCACATGTCGGCAGAAAAACCCAAATGCGGCTGAACGCCGCATAAAGGATTGGTCACAGGGTTATTCAACAGACTGATGATAGCTTGATAAAGCTATCATACCATATCTGAAGGCGCTTCGCAACACAAAAATATTGTCTTTTGCGTAAAAAGATGTTAAACGGCCGCTTGACACTCTTTTCGAAATTTGATATCCTATTCACAAAGAGAGGTGACCTTGCTTGAAAAAAATTCTATTACTTTTCCTGATTCTTTTGTTCGTTACGTCAAATGCCTGTGCTCCGGCCGGCCGGGAAGATGAATTCGATGTATCGACCGAAGGTGTGATCGACGTTATTGTCGTAAGCGAAGAAAGCGAAGAAAGCGAAGAAAGCGAAGAAGGGAAACCATGCGAGGAGCGGTATTACCACCTTTCGGCCAAGCAAGGCTGCAAATCAGCCGAACCCTTTTCCCCGGATGAAACAGAAATTTGGATCGTTCCGGACGGCTGCTTTGAGTCTTATATTGACCGGAAGCAAAACGAGGTCTTGAACAAGCTTAACTACATGGCGCTTACCGATGAAGCGGGCAATCCGGTGGAAGTGACCGATCTGATCGCCGGAATTTTCAAGCAGATCGCCAAGCTTGAACATGATTTTTGGAAAGTCAAAATCTTGAAGGATGATGAAGAATACTTTGTATATGTCGAGTTAAACGTCAATCTTTGGCTGCCCTGCACACTTTATTATTACGATCAGGAACAAGAGAGCTTGAAAGAGATTTACACCTTTGCCGATCAGCCGATTGTTGGCATAAAAAAACGAAACACCGCGCTTTTAAAGCCATAAACCCACAGCAAAGCAGAGACAGGGCTCCCCTGCCTCTGCTTTTATGTTAATGGTTTTTATTCACCCGACGGAAAATCGAAGGTGCCGCCTGATTTATCAGAGCCTGAGCCATCCACACCGCCTTTCGCCGCATTGCCGGAGGCCGCCTTATTCGAATAGCTGGATTCGCCGATATTGGCTTTCAGCACCGCATCATAGGTCTTGGTATTGCCTGAGGAGGAGTAAACCGTTACGGTAATGGTATCCCCCGCCGCAGAATCCTGAATAATATCCAGCACCATATCGTCGTCGGTAATATCCATATGATTGATCTGGGTGATCACATCGCCTTCCTTCACCTTGCCGTACAGGTCGCTGTCCTCCGAAACCGAGGCCACATACAGGCCTACATGATCGTAATCGTTTATCTCTGCCGTGACCGAATCGATGACGGTATAGGTGATACCAAGCTTTGCCCGACTGACCACATGACCGTCGGAAATCAATTCCTCGGCAACGCGCTTGACCATGGTGGTGGGAATGGCATAGCCCACCGCGTCATAATTGGTGCCCACCAGCTTTGATGAGGTAATGCCCACGACCTGACCGTACATATTCACCAACGCTCCGCCCGAAGAGCCGGGATTGATGGCGCTGTCGGTCTGAATCATTTTGATCGAATACGAAGTTGTTCCGGTCACGCGTTTGCCGGTAGAAGATACGATACCGCCGGTAATCACAGAAGCGTCGGTCGCATCGGCCGGGCGACCGACGGCCACCACATGTTCCCCGTTAAAAAGCTGGTCGGAATCACCGAAAGAGGCGGCGTGAAAACTGCCGGACTTGATTTTCAAAATCGCAATATCGCTGATTTGATCCCCGGCGACATAGTCCGCATCGTATTCCTTACCGTCAGCGGTGTAAATTTTAAACTTGGCCGACGGGATTTCGGCATAAATATGATCGTTGGTGACAATATAACCGTCCTCGGTGTAGAACACGCCGCTGGCCTGTGCCATGGAACCGGCGGTATTGTAAATCACAATGCCCACCACCGAATTGTTGACGGCGTCATACACCTCGGCCGCAGTCATTTCATCGGTATTTTTGGGTTTGGCGGCAAGATTGACGCTGACCGATTTGTGCGCCGTTGTGCCCGAATTGTTTTTACCGACGTAATACCCTGCGGCTGAAGCGCCGGTAAGCAACAGAACGGCGGCTAAAATCACGGCAAAAACCTTAAGCCCTTTGCTTGCGGGTTTTGCCTGAACGGGACGTACCGGTGAATAAACCACCGGATTGCCCACCGGCGCATATGCCGTTTGCCGCGGCGGATAGAACGCTCCCCCCTGTGCGTAAGGTGAACCGGTCGGCGCATAAGGGTTTTGATTCTGTGCATAGGGGTTGGGCGCGGTATTGGGTTGTACAGGCGGTTCCTCAACCGGTGCGGCAGGTGCGCCAGCCTGTTCCGTTGCTGCGGTCGATTCCGAACCCAAGGTATTCTGCGAAGCGGGCGCCAACGGGTCTGCATTCGGCACGGGTTCGTCCACCGGGGGGACCTTGGGCGGATTTTCCGCGGGAGTTTCCGCCGATTCTGCCGCAGGTGACGGGGTTTCGGGTTCCTGTTGCTCTGATCGATTCAAAAATTCATCCATTTTGACTCTCCGTTCCGCCGCCCACCGGACGGCTTATTCAAATTGATTACAGAAGGACTGACCGGATCAATTGCCAAGCGGCAATGTCACGGTAAAGGCGGCAAAGGAATCCACTTTGCTGGTAACGGCGACGGTGCCGCCGTGCGCCTTCACAATGGTCTTCACAAGGTAAAGTCCCAATCCTGTGCTGTTTTTATTGGCGGAGCGTGATTTATCCACCTTATAAAACCGTTCGAACACATAGGGCAATTCTTTTTCCGGGATGCCCCTGCCGGTGTTTCGAATGGTGAAGACCAGTTTTTTGCCGTCGATCACGGCTTTAAAATCGATATTGCCCGAAGGATCGGTAAATTTGATGGCGTTATCCACTAAATTGTAAATAACCTGATGAATCAAATCCCGGTCGGCGCGAAGGGAAATGCTTTCGATCTCGTCCAGTCCCGTGATGTTCAGTTTCTTTTCTTCGATGCGCTGTTCCTGACTGATCACGATGGTGCAAAGCAGCTCGCGAAAATCAAACCATTCCGGCCGCAGGACAAACTCGCCCGATTCCAGCTTCGCCATGTTCAGCATGGACTGCACCAACCGGGAAAGGCGTTTCACCTCGTCCGACACGATCATCAGGTACTCGTTTTGCTTGTCCGGCTCAATGGTACCGTCTAAAATGCCGTCGATAAAGCCGCCGATGGTGGTCATGGGGGTTTTTAACTCATGCGATACATTGGCGACAAAGCTTTTGCGCATGCTTTCCAGCTGTGCCAGCGAATTGGTCATTTGGTTAAAGGATACCGCAAGCTCGCCGATCTCATCGTCGCTGGTAACCGGAATACGCCTGGAAAAATCCCCCTTGGCCATGGCTTTGGAGGCTTCTGACATCAGCTTTAACGGCTTGGTCAGACGGTAGGTCATGGCGTAAATGGCAAAAAACATAAGAATCAACGGAATGGTGGCAGACAGCAGATAAAGTCGGGCAATGGGCGGCAACAGTTCCCGTATGGCCGAAAGCGGCGCGGTGACAAACACGGTTCCGACAAGCGCGCTTTCGTTGTTGACCACCGGGGTCTCGGCAATGTAATGCGGGGTTTGGTAAATACTCAATGTGCCAAGGCGGAAGGTGGCGGAATCGCCCGCGGCAAGCAGGTTTTCCCGCTCGATCAGATGATCCGCGTGATAACAGCGCTCGGCCGTCAGCCATTCTTCGCAGCTGCATATAAGCAGTTCGCCGTTGGCGTCGGAAATCAGGATATCCACCCCTGATACGGTGGAAAGGGCGCTCAGTGTTTTGTGGAAATTTTCGCTTTGAATCTCTTCGTTTGACAGTTCGCCTGCCAAATTCACAATCTCATCACAGCATTTTTGCAGGGAGTTGTATTTATTTTTGGCAAGATAGTTGTTAAGCGCGAAGGACAAAATGACCGTCATAGCCGTCAAGCTGAAAAAGATGATGATGGCGGTTGTAAAGAAATATTTCTTAAAAAGCCGCAGGCGCATTTATTTTACCTCAAACTTGTAGCCGACGCCCCAAACGGTTTTTAAAGACCATTCATCCGACACATTTTCCAGCTTTTCACGCAGTCGTTTGACATGCACATCCACCGTACGGGAATCGCCGTAATAGTCAAACCCCCATACTTCGTCGAGCAATTGGTCGCGGGTGTAAACGCGATTGGGATTGCTGGCCAAATGGTAAATCAGCTCCAGCTCCTTAGGCGGGGTGTCAACCACCTTGCCGTCAACCTCTAACTCGTAGTTGGTCAAATTGATGCGCAGCTTATCGTAACGTACCTCGCTGACCTGCGCGGCGCGGTCATTCTCCCTCGTGCGGCGCAGAACCGCCTTGATGCGGGCAATGACCTCTTTGGTGTCAAACGGTTTGCTGACGTAGTCGTCGGCGCCGAGCTCCAGTCCCAAAATTTTATCAAAGGTCTCACCCTTTGCCGTCAGCATGATGATCGGCGTCTCAGAGGTCTTGCGGATCTCACGGCAGACCTGCCAGCCGTCCAGCTTTGGCAGCATAATGTCCAGCAGGATCAGATCGGGTGAGTACTTGGCGGCGTATTCCACCGCTTGTTCACCGTCATAAGCCACCACGGTTTCGAATCCGTCCTTTTCCAAATAAAGGCGCAGAAGTTCACAGATGTTGACATCATCATCCACAATCAGGATTTTATATTGCATGGCGGACATCCCCTTTTCATAGGATATTGAAACATTATAATACTATAATTTTATGACCAGAGTATGAATAATTGTAACTTTTATTTGACAAAAAAGCCAAAGTTTCCATCCTCAAACCGGCAAACTACCGTATCGCCGTTTTTCACACTGCCGTCCAAAATCTTTTCGCTGAGCGGGTCCTCGATCTTATTTTGGATCTCGCGGCGTAAGGGGCGGGCGCCGTAAACCGGGTCGAAGCCCTTTTCGGCCAAGGCGGCCTTGACGCTGTCCTCGCACTCCAGCGTGATATTCAGATTTTCCAGCCGTGTGCCCAACTGTCCCAACATTTTCTCGGCAATTTCTTCAATTTGCTCATTTTCAAGCTTGGAAAACACGATGATGTCGTCAACGCGATTCAAAAATTCAGGGCGAAATGCGCTTTTCAGTTCGTTTAAGACCGCATCCTTGATTTCGCTTTCATTCTTTTCCCCGGCGGCCTCGCCAAATCCGAAGGAGACCTTCTTTTGGGTAATAAGCCGTGCGCCGACATTCGAGGTCATAATAATGACGGTGTTTTTAAAATCCACCCGACGCCCCTGGGAATCGGTCAAAATGCCGTCTTCCAAAATTTGCAGAAGGATGTTAAACACATCGGGGTGCGCCTTTTCAATTTCATCAAACAGGATGACCGAGTAAGGATTCCTTCGCACCTTTTCGGTCAGTTGGCCGCCTTCCTCAAACCCAACATATCCGGGAGGCGAACCCACCAACCGCGAGACGGTGTGTTTTTCCATATATTCCGACATATCAAGCCGAATCATGCGGTTTTCACTGCCGAACATAGCCGCCGCCAATGCTTTGGACAGCTCGGTCTTGCCCACGCCCGTGGGGCCAAGGAATATAAAGGAACCAATGGGGCGTTTGGGGTCTTTCAACCCTACCCGACCGCGCCGAATGGCCTTAGCGACCGCGGTGACCGCCTCCTCCTGCCCGACAATGCGGTTATGCAGTTCGGATTCCAGTCTTAAAAGCCGCGCACTTTCTTCCTCGGTCAGCTGAGAGACCGGCACGCCTGTCCAAAGCGAGATGATATCGGCAATATTTTGTTCGGTGACTTCTCCGCCGCCCTGCATACTCCGCTTTTGCCAATTTTCTTTTTCGGTACGGTATTGCTCTTTTAAATCCTTTTCTTTATCCCGCAGTCCGGCGGCGCGTTCGTATTCCTGTGAGCGGATGGCCTCGTCCTTTTCGGCTTCGATGCTTTCGACCTCCTGCTCCAACTTTTTCAGTTCCGGCGGCGCCTCGCAATGAGACAGTCTCACCCTTGAGGCCGCCTCGTCGATCAGATCGATGGCTTTATCCGGGAGGAAACGGTCGCTGATATAGCGGGACGAAAGCTTGACCGCCGCCTCAATGGCCCCGTCGGTGATTTTGACCTTGTGGTGCGCCTCGTACTTATCGCGGATGCCCTTTAAAATCAGCACGGCGTCCTCCTCGGACGGCTCGGCCACATTCACGGGCTGGAAACGGCGCTCCAGCGCGGCGTCTTTTTCAATATTTTTACGGTATTCCGCAATGGTGGTTGCGCCGATCAGCTGAAATTCTCCCCGTGCCAAAGAAGGCTTTAAAATATTGGCCGCATCGGTAGAGCCTTCGGCAGAACCGGCGCCGATGATGGTATGCACCTCATCGATAAACAGAATGATGTTGCCTGAACGGGTGACTTCCTCAATCACCGCTTTAATGCGTTCTTCAAAATCACCGCGGTATTTCGTCCCCGCGACCATGCCGGTCAGATCAAGCGTATATACGCGTTTATCTTGCAGAATTTCGGGCACCTCGCCAAGGGCGATCTTTTGTGCCAGTCCTTCTACAATTGCGGTCTTACCCACACCCGGTTCACCAATCAGGCAGGGGTTGTTTTTTGTTCGGCGGCACAAAATCTGAATCACCCGCTCAATTTCGGTCTCACGACCGATCACCGGGTCGATTTTGCCCTTTTTGGCCTCCTCGGTCAGGTCGCGCCCAAACTTTGCAAGGGTGGTCAAATCGCCCTTGGCCTGTTCGTCGCCGTACGGCGCGCCGCCCACGTTTGCACCGGGTTGAAAACCGGAGGCCTGCATGGCCTCGTTGGTGATCGCCCCTACATCGCCGCCCAGTTCTTCAATAAAGTGAACGGCATAATTATCCCCGTCACTTAAAATTCCGATCAGCAGATGCTCGGTACCGACAAACTTTTTGCCGCTGGCGGCGCAGGTTGCCATGGCGTTTTCAATGACCCGTTTGGCGCGCGGCGTGAAGTAGTCGGGCGAAAGGCGCGTGGGCGTTCCGCAACCGATCCTGGCGCGAATAAGCTCTTCAATTTTTTCGGCCGTGACGTTGTTTTTGGTCAGTACCGCGGCGGCAACACCGCTGCCGATTTTCAGCATACCGAGCAGCAAATGCTCGCTGCCCACATAGGTGTGACCCATGTTCTCGGCCGAGTTGATCGCCTGATTCAAGGCCTCGTTGGCTTTATTGGTAAATCCGTTAAATTGATATTTCATATTTCATGTCTCCCCCTATATTTCATTCTTTCATGCGGCATCGGCCGACTGAGCGAAATCCCGTCACGCCAAAGCCTTTCGCATCATCGCGGCACGGGCGGCGTCGCGCTCGGCAGGCTCGGCAATGCCGCAGGTCTTCATTAACATATGCGGCTGTCCTTCAATTAACAACTGAATCGGGCGTTGTTTGATTTGCAGAACCCCCATACCGGCTCCCAATTTGACGGTGGAAAGCAGCTGCATCATCTCGTCGCTCGAAAGCAAGCGGCAATTCTGCAAAAGGCCAAGGGCACGGAAACAACTGTCCTCTACCCGAACGGGATCCAGCGCCTGACGGGCCGCCCGCTCCTTTTCCATAATTTGGCGGGTAATGATCTTCAAATTATCCAGCGCATTCTTTTCACTGATACCCAGCGTGATCTGATTCGATACCTGGTACATCGCCGCATTGGCTTTGGAGCCCTCGCCGTACATCCCCCGAATGGTAAAGCCGATTTTAGCCACCGAATCGGCAAGCTGTGATATCTTGCCCTGCTCTTGCAGGACAGGCAGGTGCAGCATGACCGATGCACGCAGTCCCGTGCCCAAATTGGTGGGACATTCCGTCAAAAAGCCAAGCTGCTCATCAAAGGCAAAGTGCAGGGAATCGAACAACAGGCGATCCAGTTGTTCAGCGATGTCATACGCCTTTTCCAGCTGTAAGCCGCCCAAGATGACCTGAATACGAATATGATCTTCTTCTCCGATCATAACGCTGACGCTTTCATCCCCGGACAGCACAATCGCGCGTTCTTCGCGGCTTTCGGCAAACTCGGGACTGATGACATGGCGCTCGACCATAGCGGCAATCTCATTTGCCGGAACGTTTTTCATATCGATATATTGAAGCGTTTTGGCAAAGGGTGTGTGGCTTTCGGCAATGGCCGTTTTGACCTGCAGATTCAAAGCTTTTCGCTGTTCCGCGGTCATTTTTGCCGGAAAAGGCAGATTTTCCAAATTTCGCGCCAGCC